>JALUUU010000048.1 GCA_027021185.1 archaeon
ATGGCGTCTTTTCTAGAGAGATGCTTGGATAGAGGAGAGTTTTGTTGCCATGTTTATCCCGGAGGCAAGGAGGGACTTAAGTTGCGCCGCCACCTGGGAGATGCCGGAGAACATGTATTGATGGTCCCTATGTCCAGGAAAAAATTATCCTCCTTATCCGCAGGAATTATTAAGAGCCTTCGCCACGCCCTTGAGGAACTGGGCCGGAGATTTGAGGAACACGGAGCCATTAGGCTTCAGCTGGACTTCGGGGTGCCCCTGAGAAATGGTTCTATGGGGCTTGTCTTGGACCTAGAGAAATGGATCCATTCATGGGATGTCCGGCGCTTCACGACCATGAGTGTCTTTAACATGTCGATCCTTGGCCATGTGGAGGCGCAGGAGCTTGTTAGGCTTCACGAGAGGTCCACACTATCCACAAAGAAAGGCACAACCGTCTTCTTCGCTGGAGATTCTCACCCTTCCATCAAAATTCTTTCAGAGAGGAATATGGATGAGTGGATAAAAAAGTCTCTGGATGTCCTTGTGCTGTCTTTGTTGCAGCAGCGTCCCATGTGCGGTATAGACATTATAAAAACAATATCCCGGAGCTTTGGAGTGGAGGTGAGTCAGGGAATGGTATACCCCCTCCTTTACACCTTAAAAGAGAATGGATACGTGGAGAAAGTCATCGAGGCAGATAATAAAACAAGGGTTTATGTACCCACTCGGAGGGGGAGGAGATTCATGAATAAAAAACTGAAGGGCTATATATACTGGCCCAAAGCACCCTTTGTCTTTCATTAACAACATGCCCCAGCCGCCTTTGACGGGCCGGCGAAGCAGGGGCTAGGGGTGTTGGCGATCAGATTGCAAACTTCTCTGGAGCGGGTTTTTCTAACAGGCTGCGAATATTAAATAGTTCCCATAGTAGGATAGGCAATATCTGGTCCCGGTATCAATGCTCATCTTTCCGTAGCTGAGCTGCCTTTGAGCACCATTTCCCAACGTATGTAGATTCGTAGGTCTTTCTCTTGGTTATCGAAATATTTATATTGGAATCGTGTTAGTTATAGAAGGGAAAATGAAGGCATTGATTCCTGTCGTTCTGGCCTTCGCCCTGATGGGCGTGGTATACGCAGCCTCCGCAGAGTCTGGGGCAGAGCTTTACAAGACATACTGCTCCGGTTGCCATATGCCTGACGGAAAAGGGGTGCCAGGCACCTTCCCTGCTTTGAATAATCAGGATTTTCTCAAATCTAAGGACAACGCCTTCATCAAAAACACCATAACCAACGGCAGGCCTGGGACGGCCATGACCGCCTTCGGAAAGGCCAACGGCGGCCCCCTGGAGGAGTCGCAAATCGATGACCTTGTGGCCTATATAAGGAGCTGGGAGGTAAAAGAGGCAAAGGAGGAAAAGCCGGCTCCTGAGAAAAAAGAGGCAGCAGGAGAAGCCCTTCCCATGGGTGAAGAGCTCTATAATGCCAAGTGCATGGCCTGCCACGGTGAGGGCGGAAAAGGCACAGAGGCCGCTCCTGCTCTTTTAGGTAATAAATTCGTGGCTGAGAGCGACCCAGCGGCTGTGGCGAAGGTTATATCAGAGGGCAGGGCGGATAAGGGCATGCCTCCCTGGAAGGGGGTCCTGACGGATGAGCAGATAAACAGTCTCGTCACTCTGATGAAAGAGTGGAAAAAAGAGGAGATAGGGGTTCATCTGCCCCAGTGGGACATCGGCCTCCTTGTATTCGGCGTTTTATTCACAGTTATGTTGATGGTATATATCTATAAACACACTTAGGTGTCCGTATGAAAATCGAAAAGATCGAGCGGAAGGAAAAGGACTCACCCGGGTTCCAGGCATTGGTCGTGGCTCTCGCCATGATTGAAGCCGTCATAACCGTTTTCCTCCTTTACTATGCCGCCGTCGTCAAGGACACAACTATGGTGGGGCGCCTCATGATAACGGCCCTCCTCGTCCTTGCGGGTTTGTTCTGGGCTCTGGAAAAGGGCTACTTAGACTACGAGAGAGTACATGCATTGGAGTAGATAGCCATGAAGAAGACCACCAGGAGAAATCTTGTGAAATATGCGGCTGTTTGCGGTATAGGTTTCACTGTCCTTAATTCTGTACCCGTGGTGCTGAGATATGTTTCTCCAAGCCCTGACTGGCCTATGCCAAAGGGGCAGGTCAAGCCCGGCCCCATAAAAGTGGCCGATCTTAAAGATGTTTCTCCGGGCTCTTTCACCATGTTTAACTTCAACTTCGGCAAGATAACCCTAGTGGGTGGGTTATGGTACCTGGAGGGAAAGGTTACTCATCAGCGCAAAGGGGCTACCCAGGCTGATGGCAAAGATATGGGCGGAGGTGCCAACGAGAACATTGGTCTTCCTGATGAGATAGTTTCTTACTGCCTGCTATGCACCCACTTGGGATGCATCCCCAAGAACTGGGATCCGGAGCAGAGTATCCTCACATGCCCCTGCCACAATGGTATGTACGACATCTCCAATGGTGCCAGCGTGATCAGCGGGCCGCCCCCCGCAGCTATCCCTGAGATAAAGCTGGAAAAACGTGGGGAAGAGATATGGGCTGTGGACTGGAAAGACCTCAATTATGTTAAAACCCTGGATGTCTACAAGAACAAGGGGGCGGTGTGATGGGGATAATACAGAAGGTCATCGATTTTTTCGATGAGAGGTACTTCAAATACGTCGACACTCCCGGCTGGAAGCCCACTGTACCGAATAATATGAAGGACTTCCTGGAGGGAGTCATGAAGAAGCCTATTCCCGACTATGCCACTCACCCGATGTACTGCCTCGGCGGCTTGGCTTTCGCCGCCTTCTTGCTTCAAATCGCCACAGGTATTCTCCTGGGCATGTACTATAAACCCACCCCGGAGGCTGCATATGAGAGCGTGAAATTCATCATGACCCAGGTTTATATGGGGAGTCTTATTAGGGGGTTGCATGCCTGGGGTGCTAATATTTTCATCGCCGCAATCGTTTTGCACACCTTCAGGGTTTTCCTCACCGGCTCTTATAAAAAGCCCAGGGAACTTACCTGGGTTTTAGGGGTATCGGTATTGGGCCTGAGTTTATTCGAGGGATTCACCGGATACCTGCTCCCATGGGACCAGCTTGCCTACTGGGCTACAACGGTGGGCCTCCAAATAGCTGGTACCGTTCCCGTTGTTGGAGACATAATCGTCCAGCTATTGCAGGGCGGACCAACCGTCGGACCCAACACCTTGTCCAGATTCTACATAATCCACGTTGTTTTGCTGCCTCTAACAATAATGGGAATCCTTGCGATAAAGTTCTTGATGATAAGGAGACAGGGCATTTCAGGAGGGCTATAAGATGGAGGAAAAAGAAAAGGTAGAGGGCTGGCCATTCATACCCAACCATCTCCTCATGGAGGCCTTTGCTGCTACCATCATGATCGCAGGACTAATATTCTTGGCCACGTATTTTCCAACACCCCTCGGCGATCCAGCGGATCCCTTCACTACCCTGACGCCCATCTTTCCGGAGTGGTACTTCCTCCCGCTATTTGGTTTTCTGAAGTTCTGGATATGGGACATCGGCCCGATCTCCGCCAAGGTGATAGGTGTCCTGGCGCCGGGAGTGTTCGGGCTTATACTCCTGCTCCTGCCCTTCTGGGACAAAGGCGAGGAGTACCATCCCAGCAAGAGGAAGAAAGGTATAGCCTTGATGATAATCATGGCTATTATGCTGGTGCTGTTCTCCTACTACTCCATCATTACAGAAGTCGTTTAAATGACTCTTGAGCTGGAGAAGCCGATACATCAGAGGCTGGACTTATTCACGAAGCTGATAGGTGTCTTCTTAGTGGCCAACGGGATCAATAAGATACGGTACTCTGAGCTGTGGGCGGCGGCTTTCCTCATCTCCCTAGGGCTATTGATCTCGGCCATCCCCCTGTACGTCAAGATAAAGAAATAAGCTCAGGCGAGTTTCTTCTCCCGCATGGCCCTGTAGGTGTCGCTCTTTCTGAAGTCAAGGCCGAGAAACCTTGGAGACCCGGCCTTTACGAGGAGCAAGGGGATGAACTCGGTGGATAGGAAAAATAGAAACAGTGCCACAAGGGCGTAGAGGGAGCTTGCAGGATAACCGAGGCTATACGCAATCACCATAACGAGCAATGGGCTTAGGGCGGTGGCAGCCGGACCGGCCAGATGCATGGCCACCCTCTGCTCTGGGGAGGCCCTGAGATATGTTCCGTAGTCGACCTTAACTGTGGGCTCTATCTTTATGGGGCCGTTAAGGAAGTAAAAAGTGAACCGCATGCCGGCCAGCCTTCCTGCCGTTATATGGGCAAGAGGATGGACGACGGTGGACAGTATAAAGGCAGAGGCCACGGCATAAACTATGGGATAAGGGCTTCCTGCCCCCGCGGCGATGAGTCCTATGCTGGCGGCGATCCCTAGGATAGCCAAAAGGTTCCCAACCTGTAAAGGCACTGTGATCCCGGCTTTTTCTCTGAATATCTCCTGGTCGATCCTGCCTATTCTTTCAGCATATTTCACAGCGAGGTCGGGGCTCTTCTTGACCTCTTTGACAAGCCTCCAGAACCTCTTAGCAACTGAGCTGTATCCTTTTTCCCGGATCTCCCTCTCTATTTCCTCTAATACCTCCCCATGCTTCACATAGAGATCTCTCTCGTTGGAAAGACTTAAATTTAGTGGTCTGCACCTAGGTATCATGGGAATCTTTGTCGGCCCCGCCAGAGCGAGACGTTTCTTCGACTTCCTGTCCAAGGTATACGACGTAATCAACCCCTTCATATACACCGCGGATATGAGGGACACCCTGCTGAGAGACGTTGAAGGGGGCCGCGTCCTAGATGTGGGGGTGGGCACAGGATACACCACAAAGCACATGAGAGAGGCGGTGGGCATCGATCTGAGCAAGGAGATGCTCACCAGGGCCAGGGAATCCTATAAGGGCAGCCTTGTTTTGGGAGATGCGTCACGCCCCCCTTTTAAGCCCGAGAGCTTCGGCACGGTCATAAGTGCGGGATCTCTCTACTACTTCAACGATCCGATAAATGCGGTTAGAGGATTTAAAAAACTCCTGAGAGACGGCGGCGTTGTCCTGACAATAACGCCAAGCTGGAATGTCCTGAGGATCTTCGTCCATATCTTCAAAGAAAAAGACCTGCGAAAGATATTCAAGGAGGCAGGCCTCCGGTTGGAGAAGATTCAGAACATGAGGGGGATCGCCTTCTACTGTAAGGCGATGAAAGAATGAATTACTCCATGGTGAATTCCTTCTCCCCATGCCTCTCCCTGTTCTGCCAGTATCTCCCCCGGAGGATCCTTATCTTAACGAAGTACCGTTTCCAGGGAAGGGCAGAGTACTTAATGCTGGGGTGGCCGGCGTAGATCCGGGCGTAACGAAGGAGCTTTATTCCGACCCCTATGGAGGACTTTTTTTCCAGCATGCTCTTGAGGATGAAGGCGTGCCGCAGGAAGGCAAGAAATCCTGTTTCCATCTCCTCGATTCTGCCCCAAAGGATGAATCCTCTCCCACCGGGATGCATGTTCTCCAGGCAGGCTATGCAGACATTTTTGTTTTTCCTCATGTTGCGTATTTTTCTTGTACCGCCGGCGGGGCTTATCCAGAAATCACCGTCGTAGAACCAGTTCATGGGGGTTGCATGTGGCTCTTCCCCCGCTGTAGCCAGTATCACGGGGGTTCTTATCTGGGTAAGGAGTTCCTCGAGCTCCCTGGGGATCATCTCCTGCGCCACCTCCTAACTATCTCCCTGGGATAGGAGGATAGGCTAAAGGGGTAGGTCCAGTAGGCCCTTTGAGGAATGAGCCTGCATTCCCCTCCTTCCATGACAAGCTCCCCAGTCACCTGGGCCATCTTCGAGTTCTCGGAGTATCGTTCGTTGGCGAAGACGAGGCACGCTACTCCATCCTTGCGCATATCCCTTATTAATATATATTCTGGCTTAGCCTCAAACTCCACCAGCTCAATAGAGGGTATCCCGTCCCTAACCGTGGCAAGGAACCCCAGGGTGAACTCTGCTGCGTACTCCACGAACTCGCGGGGAAGCATGGAGTATGCTGCTATCTATGACTTTTTAATAGTAACGCCTCCAGGATAAGGCAACGTATAAATTTAAATAAAAGCAGACCACTGATGGTTCAGCCATGAGACTTCTCCACGTAAGACTTCCCTGCAGGAAGATATATCCCGCCGGATCGGTTTATCTTGCCGACTACATATACCGGGCTACTGGGGCGGAACAGAGGATAATCGACCTGGCGCTCATCGACAAGGATGGGAGGAAGAAGTTCCTGCGGAGGGAAATAGAGAGATTCGGCCCAGACGTTGTGGCTTTCTCATGGAGGGACATACAGATCTTCTCCCCTGACCACGGCGATCGGTCCCTGGAGAACGCCTTCCGCTTCTACTATTCACCTAATCCCCTTGTAAAGGCGAGGGCGGCCCTGGCAGGCATATCTTCTATTCTGGACTACCATACCCGAATAAAGGAGAACATGGGATACATCCGGGACACGGCTAAGTGGTATGATGGCAGGATCGTTGTCGGAGGCCCTGCGGTCAGCGTGTTCCCGGAGCATGTCATAGGCAGGCTCGAGGAAGGGATCCTGGGTGTTGTGGGGGAGGGCGAGCATGTCATGACAAAGATCGTGGAGGGGGTTGAGAACAAGGACCTGTTAGATGAGAGGGTTGTCTTCAAACACAAGGGCAGGATCTATAGGGGGGAGAAGAAAAGATTCGTGAAGGCGGAGGAGCTTGGGCCGGTTAACTATGAATACGTGGCCGAGATTTTTCCTCAGATGAAGGAGTACCTGGGGGAGTACGTGGGCGTGCAGACGAAAAGAGGATGCCTTCACAGGTGCATGTACTGCCTGTATCCGTATATTGAGGGAAAAGTCGTGAGGTGTAGAAGGCCCGAGGACGTTGCCAGCGAGATATCGCAGCTCCATCATGCCTTCGGGGTTAAGAAGATATGGCTTGTCGACTCCCAGTTCATCCCTGGCAGGACCTACGTTCCCAGGTGCATCGACACCCTGGATGCCGTGATAAAAGAAAAGGTGGACATAGAGTGGGGGGGATATATCAGGATCGAGAACATAACCGTGGCCCTGGCCGAGAGGATGCTTCGGAGCGGGATAATGCAGTTTGAGCTGAGCATCGCCAGCGGCTCTCAGCGGGTGATAGACTTCCTTACCCTGGACTATAAGATAAAAGACATATTCAGGGCATGTGAGAAAATAAAAAAAGCGGGCCATGAGGACCAAAGGATTCTCCTCAACTTCTCCCTCAACGCCCCTACTGAGACAAGGGAATCTCTCCTGGAGAGCGTGGCGGCGTATAAGAAGATTGAGGATGTCTTCGGGGAAGAGCACGTTAATCCCGTGATTTTCTTCCTCGGCATTCAGCCCCACACCCGCCTGGAAAAATACGCCATAGAGCATAACATGCTGCCTAAGAACTATGATCCCCTATCCCTCAGCCCCAGGAGTATTAGGAAGCTCATATATAATCCGCCCCCCCTGGACAAGGTCATCGCCAGGGCATGTCTCAGGGCATGGCAGGAGGTTGACAGGGATCAGGTGGGTAAGTACGTCATGGAGCACCTGGAGACAAGGCTCAACGGTGGTGGATGAATTGAAGCTGAGGGCTTGGGTGGATGCTGTAAGGCTTAAATTTCTTCCTCAAGGAGTTCTTCCCGTGCTTTTGGGCAGCGCAGTAGCATGGCACGCCAAAGGGGTTTTCAATCCCTTCAACTTCTCCCTTGCCTTCATCGGAATGGCTCTCGTTCAGTTCGCATTGACGATGCTTAACGATGCATTGGACTTTCTCTATGGAACAGATGCCTCAGGGAGCGGAAAGAAAAACCCCTACAGCGGCGGAAGCGGGGTTCTGGTAGACGGTGTAATAACCCCCAGGGAAATGCTCACCACCGTGCTCCTCTTTTACGTTATAGCCCTCGGGATAGGGATTTATCTGACCCTGACCGTGGGTTCAACTCTCATATACATAATCCTGGCAGGCCTGTTCATATCAGTCTTCTACTCCGCCAAGCCCTTCAGATTTGCCTACAGGGGAATAGGGGAGCTCGCCATGCTCATTGGCTATGGCCCGGTCATAACCCTGGGGGCCTACTTTGTTCAGACCGGAGAAGTCGCCCTGGAGCCTGCAATCGCGGGCCTGGTTCCGGGGATGCTGATGTGGGCCATGATAGTCGTGAACGAAATCCCGGACTACGAGGAGGATAAGAGAGCAAGGAAAATGAACCTGGTGGTGCGGGTGGGTAGGGAGCGGGGGAAAGACGTGTTTATTCTCAGTTTGGCCGTCACATATCTCTTCATAGCCGCCTCGGTCGCTGCCGGGTTCTTCCCGGCCCAGGCTCTCCTGGCCTTTCTTTCCATACCCTTCGCATACGCCTCAGCAAGCTATCTGAGGAGGTACTACAGGGATAAAATCAAGGTGGCAGCTGCCAATGAGGCCATGGTAAAGGTCTACAGCTCTACGATGATTCTTCTAACGGTGGGGTTCTTGATATGAAGAAAACTAGATTCGAAGCTATTGCTAAGTACTATGACTTTTTCACCAAGGTGCTGATGATGGGCACCTACGGAAGGGTTAGGGAGAGGATAGTTTCCTCTGGCGATGGAGAACTCGCCCTTGATCTCTGCTGTGGCACGGGGTATGTCACGGGACACATAAAAGCCAAGAGGGTTGTGGGCCTGGATCTTACCAGGGGCATGCTCATGATAAACCGGTCCAAAAACAGGGATAACCCATCTGTGAAGCTGATCCAGGGAGACGCATATAACCTGCCCTTTAAAGAAGACACCTTCGATGCCGTCTACTTCACCCTGGCCTCTCACGAGTTCAGGAACATAGCTCCCATCCTCCGGGATGCCAACCGCGTCCTGAAGAAGGGGGGGAAGATAATAATATATGACATATTCAAGCCGGGCAACCCTCTGTTGAAGGCGTATATGGTGTTCGTTAGGCATGTGGTGGAGTTTGGAAAATGCTGGATCTACGACATAGGGGAGTGGAGAGACCTGCTCAAGCGGGCCGGCTTTGATGAGGTTAAGGCAGACGTGGTTTATAAGGCATCTGTCCTGCTGCAGGGGAGGAAGGCGGGATGAAGTTTTTCAGCTTTTTTACAAACGCCTTCAAGAATTTCTCCCTAGAGTATGCCTTGGATTCTTTGAAAAAACTGGACTTCAAGGCAGTTGAGCTGTGGTGCAAGGGGCAGCATGTCACGCCGTACGACTGCGAGGAGCAGGTGGCCATGGTGAAGGACATGATCGCCTCCAGGGGATTCGAGATATCTGCCCTCAGCGCTCACCTGGACTACATCACCCCAAACAAAGAGCTTCGGGAAGAAAACATCCGAAAATTCGAGAGAGTGATAACCCTGGCGAAGATGTTCGACGTAGGCCTGGTCATAACCGCTTCCGGCTATCTTCACGGCAGGCCCCCCTCGAAGGCTATGGAGGTACGTTTTCTCGATGCCCTGGAGCGCCTGGCCGGCTGCGCTGAGGAAAACAATGTGACCATCGCCCTGGAGCCAGAGCCTGAAAAGTTTCTCAGAACACCCTCCAAGGTTGTCAGATATATTGAGTCCACAGGCAGCGATGCCATCGGAACAGTCTGCGATCTGAGCCATGCCATAGCTTTAAATATGACCCCTATGGAGTTTATCACGGAAATGCAAGACTATCTCGTTCATGTTCATGTCGATGATGCAAGGTATGGTGAACATCCTCACAGGCATCTGATCCCGGGAGAGGGAGATGTGAACTACAGAGATCTTTTCACCTTCTTGGAGGACATCAAGTACGACGGCTGGCTCTCCATGGAGCTTAACCAGCACATCCAGTATCCCAGGCAGGCTGCGGAGGAGGCCATGAAATACCTTAAGGGGGTGCTTGGGTGAGGGGCGCCATAATAGGTTACGGCAACATCGCCGAGAAGGGCCATCTTCCCGCCTACAGGGCCCTAGGGGTTGAGATTTCGGCGGTAGCTGATCTATGCCCCGAGAGGAGGGAGAGAGCCAGAATGGCCGGTCTCAGGACGTATGCGACTCCTGAGGAGCTTCTCGAAGAGGAGGAGATAGACTTTCTTGACCTGTGCACCCCGCCGAACTACCGTCTTCAGGCCGTTCATCTCGCATCCCTGGCGGGGGTGGATGTGCTGTGCGAAAAACCCATTGCCCATCCATCTGAGGCGGACAAGATCAGAAAGGCCGTGATGAAAAGCGACATCTTCTTCTTTCCAGTCCATAACTGGAAATACTCACCCCATTACCGGAAAATGAAGGAGCTTATAAACGGCAAAGGCGACATAATCATGGAGACCAGGAGAACGGGTTACAGCAGGGGGAATGAGCACTGGAACCCTGACTGGCGGGTCAATCCAGACATCTCGGGGGGAGGGATCCTGATGGATCACGGCTATCACAATATATATTTAGCCATGTACCTCATGGGCTCCGAATTCGGGAAGGCAAGGCTGAACCATATGGCCTATTTCAAAGACTCAGGGGTCGACTGTGACGTAGAGTTTGAGCTGCTCTTCCCGGGAGAAAGAAGGGCCAGGGTTAGCCTTACCTGGACCTCGGGCAAGAGGGAGGTCAATATTCACTGCAGCAGCCCCAAGAGGATCGAGCTTCTTGAGAACAGATTAACATACGGGGATAAGGTGTACGAGTTTACAGAGGGACTGAGCAGGGACTCTGTGCACGCCGATTGGTTTAAAGGAGTTATCCAGGATTTTCTCCATCTAAGAAAAGAAAAGAGCAAGCAGCACTTCCTGGAGGCTCTTAAGGTTATTGAGGGGGTCAGGGAGCTCTATAAGCAGTCTCCAGAGTCAGTCTATCACCGATCCCGATGCCATGTCTGAGGGTGAAGTTTGCGGGCAGCTCAAGCACATATCTCGCATCTTCGGGGGGAATGTAGATGGGGCACGGGTCGCTCCTGCAGGGAGATGCATCTGGGTAGACGTAGACGACTCGCATTTCATCGTCCAGCCACAAAAGATCCAGGGGGAACCTGACGTTTTTCATCCATATGGCGTGGTTTCCCTTTTCCTCAAAGACGAAGAGCATGCCATTTTTTTCTCCCAGGCTTTCCCTGTACATGAGACCTATGGCTCTTTCCTCAGGAGATAATGCTACCTCAAGGTGCAGCTCTGCACCCCCTATATAACCCGTCACTTTCCTCATTTCGCCAGAGCCCGGCTCCTGAAATGGTTCTTTCCCTTTTTCATGAACCGGGCTCTGTAGGCATCCCATTAATAGAATCATTAGGAGAAGGATTCTCATTTTTTGGTACACCAGCATGCTGTAGGTGAGGGTGGCGAGGGCGGCCAGGCGCAGTAAGTGGCGCACCATATACTCCAGCTCCGAGAAGCCCCAGAGGAGGCTGTAGAGATGGGCCACATCCGCCAGGAGGAAGAAGAGAAAAGCCGTGGCCACGAATTGAGATTCCTCGCCTTTGTGTCCATCCAGGAGTGAATGATTATGTTTATTATCATTATGGTGACAGTGACCTCTGCTATCTCATAAACAACTTCTTTAACGGTTTCCATGAACTCGAAGTTCTTCCCCTCCACCATGACTATTCCAAGGGCTAATACAACCAGGAGAATAAGGGCTATATAGAGGTTGCTCCGAAGTATCTTTTTCAGGGTTTTCTCGGTTATTAAGGCGTCCAGAAAAGCGTATCCCATGATGAGGAAAAAGGCGGATTTAAGTACGTGGGAGAAAAGCTCAAGGCTCTCCGGATCCAAAGGAACGGCGTATCCCACCTGGGCGCCTCTGGTGGAGATGTGAAGTCCCAGGTAGACGCCATAGGTGAGGAATGCCCTGAAAATCGTTTTCTTTCCATGGGTGTAGGCGTGGAAGAGAACCGCCCCCAAGAGCCCTGCCTGGAACGCGTAGCCTATTAACTCCTTCCTGATTAGGGCTTCAGGGGGAACGCCCATTTACAAGAGCTCCTTAATCCTCTCGGTCGGTCCTGTCTTGATGCGCCTCTCCTCAAGCCTCACTTTCCCATTCCTGAGATCCACCCTGAGAGTAAACTCCTCCACAACCAGCTGGAACCTCTTCACCACGGAGCCCCGGCGGGTTGAAAACCTGCTATTTATTATCCCGTGCTTCTCCAGCTCATTCAGCTTCTTCACCACTGAACTTTTGCTGACCTCAAGCTTTGAGGCTATCTGGCTCGGATAAAACCCGTCCTCCACAGCCAGCCGGAGGATTTCCATGGTGTTGCCCTTAAGCACTAGCCTTAAAAGTCTTCCATCCCTCTCCATGGCTTAAATTCGGATATGGGCAAATTTATATTTTCCCATTTATGCGAATATGTTCACGAAACTGGAAACACGTGTAGAATTATCTGCATGTATTTATAAAAATATAAACCAAATAACTAGTTTTTTGCTCATTATTTAGATAGGCAGGGTAAAGGTGAAGGTGCTCCCCTTTCTCTTGGTGCTTTTCACTTCCACCCTGCCTTTATGGGCCTCCACTATGTTTTTAACAATAGCCAGGCCCATGCCGGTGCCGCCATACTGTCTCTCAGGGCCGCTGTCGATCTGGTAGAATCTCTCGAAGATCTTCTCGATGTACTTGGGGGGGATCCCTATGCCGGTGTCTCTCACAGACACCTTGACACACCCCCATCCCCTCTTCAGCTCTATGTAAACAGCGCCACCTGGGCGGTTGAATTTTATGGCGTTATCCACAAGGTTCCTGAGGGCGTGCTTTATCTCGTTGAAGTCTGCCTCCACCCGGGGGATCTCCTGTGTGGCCCTGACCTCCAGGTGTATATTCTTGGTTAAAGCGGTGGGCTGCATCTCCTCGGCTACATTGTTGGCCAGGTAAACCAGGTCAACAGGCTCCTTGCTGAGGGTGTAATTCTTGGTCTGCATCTCATGGATGCATATGAGGTCTCCGACGATGTTGTTCTGCCTCTTCATGGCGCTTATTCCGAGTTCGAGGAGCTTCTGTCTCTGAAGAGGATTGCTCTCCCTTAGAGCCAGTTCCATGGCTGTCTTGGCGATTGTGATAGGGGTTCGAAGTTCATGGCTGACGTTAGATATGAGCTCGTCTTTGAGCTTGTCAAGCTCCTTCAGTCTTTTGTATGCCTCTTTCAGGCGCTCCCGAGCCTTAACCTCAGGGGTTATGTCCCGGGCCACCTCAACAGTGCCGATGGCTTTTCCCTCTGCGTCTCTGAGGAGAGACAGGGAGACGCTGATGTGGACGATCTCCCCTGTGGAGCTGTATACGGTGGTCTTAACGTTCCTAAGGACTTCTTCTTTCTGGAGCCTTTCAACCCATTTGATGCGGTTGCTCCGTAGCTCCTCAGGGTAAAGCTCAAGCACAGACCTTCCTATCATTTCATCGGCGCTGAAACCGAAGAGCCCCTCGGCCCCCCGGCTGAAGGAGGTTATCCTCCCCTCAAGGTCGGTTGTTATTATAGAGTCGGCTGAACTCTCGATGACGTTGTTCAGAAAGTTCTTTGTCTTCCAGATCTCCTCGTAGAGGCGGGCATTCTCTATCGCAACGGCGGCGCTGCTGGCGATGGTGGCCGCGAGCTCCACCTCCTCTTCAGTGAACCTTCTCGTCCTCTGGGTTTCGCCCAGGACTATGGCTCCCAGGACCTTGTCTTTAACGATGAGGGGCACTGATAGAAGGGATTTGTGACCGAAGTACCTTCTAAGCCTCTGATTAACTATGGGGCTCTTATGTGCCTCCTCCACGACTATCGGGGTCCGGATCCTCACAGTCTCAGCAGCCAGGGAAACCCCATTGATGTCGATGGTCAGGTCCTTGGCCTTCTCCCAGAGGTTGTCATTGGCGGCAACGCAGCGGAGGGTTTTCTCGTCATCCTCTAGGAGAAGTATGAAACAGTTGAAACACTCCAGCAAAACAGAGGTAACCTTTACGATTTTGTTCAGGACCTCCGGCAGGCTTAGGGTTGAGCTTAGAGACCTGCTGAGATAGTACAGCAGGACCATTCTCTTCTCGGCTTTCTGCCGAGAAGTAACGTCCCTGGTTATCATCTGCGTGCCGATGACCCGACCATTCACCTCAATGGGTACGGCGTTCGTTTCTATATACCTGACTTCACCCTTCCAGGTTAAGCCCTTGTACTCGTATCTCTTGGGGTTGGTTCTTTCCCTAGTCATGGACTCATGGATCTCCTTCACCCTGGAGAGGTCCTCGGGATGGATCAGCTCAAAGAAGTCCTTCTTGTACAGCTCCTCCCGGACGTATCCGAACATCTCGGCAAACTTAGGATTAAAAAACTTGAATCTGCCGTCTATATCCACGAAGCATATGCCGTCATTGGCATTCTCTACGAGGCTTCTGTATTTCTCCTCTGACTCTCTCAGCTCCCTTGTCCGTTCCTCCACCATAGACATCAGTTTTTTGGAGTACTCCTCGAACTCCTTGGCCTGCCATTTTTTCTCGGAGATGTCCCTGACCACGGCAAAGCTGCCTTTGTAGTTGCCCTGGCTGTCGTAGAGGGGGGCGGCATTCACCAGCACGGGGATCCTGCCGCCGTTCTTGGTGGCGAGTTCCACTTCGTAGGTGGTGGAGGCGCCTATGGGCTGCTTGGTGAGTTCCTCTAATCTTTCCCGGTTTTCCTGGGGCATGAAGGAATGAATAGGCCTGCCCATCGCCTCGTCAGAGGAGTATCCTATGATCTCCCTCATCCCCTTGTTCCAGAAGGTGACCTCTCCTCTCTCGTTTATAACCCAGAGGCCGTAGTTCATTGTTTCAACGAGGGTTCTGTACCTCTCCTCGGACTCCCTGAGTTTCTCCTCGAAGTCCCTTCTCTTTGTAACGTCGCGGATAATCTGGACTACGGCCACAAGCTCATCATTGGAGAAAACGGGATACGCGTTGAGTTCCAGCCATTTGTCGAGGCTGGCCTCCCACGGATAAACAGCCTTGGCTTCTGTGCCGCTCTGAATGACCTTCTGGGCGACGCAGTTGGGGCATGGAGAACTTCGCCCGTAAAAGGCTTTAAAGCACCTCCGTCCGTGAACCTCCTTTAGGGTTTTTTCTGTGAGGGAGAGCATGTATTCATTAATAAAGGATACATGAAGCCTCCTGTCCAGGACCATAACACCCTCGCCGAGGCAGTCTAGCATCTCTTTAAATTCTGGAAGAGATTCCTGAGGTAATCCCCCAACCTTTTCCACCCTCTAACCCCCGATGAATTAAAAAAATTCTTTATTATTACATATTTATGGTTTACGGGGGGTCAGCCTCTGCTTTCAGCGAGTTCCTTCAAAATCTCCCGCGCCCTGTCAAGGCGCACCTTGCCCTCGGCAACGAGCTTCTGGGCCACCTTGTCTACGAGCTCGCCCTCGGCACCCGCCATGACAGCGATATTGCGGGCATGAAGGCTCATATGTCCGCGCTGAATCCCCTCCGTGGCCAGGGCGCGAAGGGCGGCCAGGTTCTGGGCAAGCCCCACTGAGGCCATAACCATGGCGAGTTCAGAGGCGGTTTTCACTCCGAGAATTTTGAGATTAGCCCTGGCTGCAGGATGAACGGCCGTTGCCCCGCCTATGACTCCGACGGCGGCCGGTATCTCTATCTCCCCTACTAGGTCTCCCTGGTCGTCCTTGTAATACCTGGTCAGAGGCTTATAGTCCCCATTGAGAGCGGCATAAGAATGTGCCCCGGCTTCAAGGGCGCGGGTATC
>JALUUU010000049.1 GCA_027021185.1 archaeon
AAAACACTCAAACTCAGACGCAAAAAATCAGTAACCATAGCCAGCGGAACAAAGCTAGACAAAAACCTCGAAGCATACAGCGCCTTCCTACAAGAAGACATAACGCCAACGCTTACAGGCACAGGAAAAACCCTGGAGCCAGCCCTAGAGATCGTCGATGACGACGCTGCGAGCAAGGAGATGAACAACGTGCTCATCGGTGGACCTGTGGCCAACAAGCTGGTGGCAGATCTTGTAACAGCCGGAAAGTCAACGGTGGACTGGTACAGCAGCGAAGGCGACATAGAGGTCATATCAGACTATCCCTCCAGCGGATTCCACGGCATAATAGTGGCTGGAAAGACACGGACAGAGACACAGGCAGCGGCCGAGGCCCTGGCATCGGCGCTGTAAGAAGCCCTATGGCTTCTTTTTCCTTTTATACTGCTGAACGCTCATGGCGGGGGATATCTATATATACCCAAAATCAAGTGAAATGTAGACATAAAGGAGGGATTTTAATGGGCGACACGAAACCTGATGAAACACTGGACTGTAGGGGGCTCATGTGTCCGATGCCCGTGCTGAAGACCAAGCAGGCTATCGAAAAACTGGAACCGGGACAGGTTCTGGAGGTCATAACCACCGACTCAGGGTCTAAAGTGGACATCCCCGCATGGGCCAAGAGCACGGGAAACGAGCTGCTCAGCATGAAGGACGAGGAAGGAGTGCACAAATTCTACATCCGGAAAAAGTAGGAGGAGAGAGATATGGCTCAAGAAGTTAAAGCAGTAGTTGAGGAAGCCGAGAAAAAGAAGCAGAAAAAGCGCATCGTAATCATATGCAGCAAGGGCACCCTGGACATGGTGTACCCGCCCTTTATCCTGGCCACCACCGCGGCAGCCATGGACTTCGACGTTCACATGTACTTCACCTTCTGGGGGATGGACGTCCTTAACAAGAAAAAGGTGGACAACCTCAAGATCGCGGCTGTGGGCAACCCGGGTATGCCCATGCCGACAATTCTAGGAATCCTTCCGGGAATGACCAACATGGCCACCTGGATGATGAAGAAGCAGATCAAGCAGGGGGGCTTCCCGGAGATCAAGGAGCTTATAAAAACTGCCAAGGAGGGCGGCGTGAAGTTCCACGCCTGTGAGCCCACCATGAACGTCATGGGCATAAAGAAAGAAGAGCTCATCGACGAGGTGGACGACATAATCGGGGCCGCCGCCTATCTTGAATTGGCCAGCGAGGCAGACATAACCCTATTCGTCTGAACTTGGCGACGCCTCGGGAGTTGGGGAACATCGATTCTCCAACTCCCAGCTTCCAGTCACAAGGAGCACCCAATCTAAGACCTCCTATTCCGGCGCGGAGGGTTAGCTGACGCCCTCCGTGCATTCTACCTATCGGAGGCCGCGATGGCATACGGCGCCAGTCTTAAATGGATCCTGTTAGCGGTTCTCTTCCTGCTGACCCTTGTCTATGAACTGGTCAGGCATGTGCTTCTGGAGAGGCAGTCCCTGGAGAGCACCCTGCCAGGCCTCGTGTTCTATGGGGCCATATTAATCTCCCTGGTCCTGTGGGCCTTCTCGAAGATCGAGAAGCAGGAGGAGAAGCTGAGGGAGTACTCAAAGGAGCTCGAGCGCCACGTGGAGGAGCGCACCAAGGAGCTTAGAGAGGCTAAAAACACCTCCGAGTTCTACCTGGACCTTATGAGCCACGACATAGCCAACGCCAATACCGTTGTCATGGGGCTCCTGGATACCCTCCTCATGGATCCCGAGGTAAAGGAGAGCCAGAGGGAAACCCTTGTGGGCGCCTACACCGCTGCCAAGAGAAGCACCAACATAATAAAGAACGTGAAGAAGCTTCAGCTCATCCAATCAGAGGAAGGAATAACCCCCGAGGAGAAGAAGCTGAAGGAGATCCTCCAGGAGGCCTATGGGATGGTGGAGGCTTCTTTTCCCGGGCGGAGAATCCGGCTGCACTGCGCCTCCCCTGATGTGATGCTGTATGTGGACGACCTCATCGTAGACGTGTTCTTCAACCTGCTGAGCAACGCCGTGAAATACACCCCGTCCCACGACGTGGAGATCGAGGTCGCCGTCTCTGACCTAGGCAGAGAATGGAAGATAAGCGTCATCGACAGGGGCGTCGGTGTTCCCGATGAGGTAAAGAATCTCGTTTTTAAACGCTTTGAAAGGCTTACCATGGACGTTAAAGGCCTGGGATTGGGGCTCCACCTTGTCAAGACCATTGTATCGAGATACGGGGGCAGAGTGTGGGTCGAGGACAGGATTAAGGGAGACCACAGGAGAGGAAGCGTCTTCAACGTAACGATTCCGAAGGAGGGCGCGTAGTGTACAACATCCTGGCCGTGGATGATGAGCCCGACATCCTTTTTTTGTACAAGACCATCATAAATCTCCGAGGAAAATACACCCTGCTGGACACCGCCAGCAATGGGGAGGAGGCTGTGCAGAAATACAAGGCTTATCTGTCTCGGAAAAAAGTGGACCTGGTGATAATGGACCATCGGATGCCCGTTATGGACGGTTTAAAGGCCACGAGGAAAATCCTAGCCATGGACAGGGAGGCCAAGATAAAGTTCGTCAGCGCGGACCTGAGGGTAAAAAAGGCCGCCCTCGAGGCGGGGGCTGTGGACTTCGTGGAGAAGCCTCTCCTGGTGAAGGCATTGATCCGGAACATAGAGGAGGTGCTAAACAGCACAGGCGATAACAATATGCCCTAGGGCGACAACTATCACCCATGAAGTCCCTTGACAGGTACACAGCCCTCCTGGAGGAAAAGCTCACCGAGTTCTTCAAGGCACGCGATGCAGAATACGGGTATCACCCCTTCATGGCGGAGGTCTACTCTGCCCTGGAGGAGTACTGCCTCCGAGGGGGTAAGCGCATCGCCTCCTGCACAACCCTGTACACCTACCAGGGCTACAAGGGGGAGATAGACGACGAGATCCTCAGGGCCAGCGTGGGGATAGAGCTCTACAGGCACTCCATCCTGATCCACGACGACATGGTGGACGAGGACAGGGAGAGGAGGGGTGGAAGAGCCTTTCACTGCCTCTTCAAGGGCGACGAGCGCTTCGGCAGGGGCACCGCCCTCTTCGCCGGCAACATCCTCTACGCCCAGGGCCTCCTTGCCCTGGCCCGGGGCGGCTTTGAGGAGGATAAGCTGGAAAGGGCCAGGACGCTGCTCGTGGAGGAGTACCGGAACGTCAACGAGAGCCAGTGCCTGGACCTGTTTTTCGAGGACAGGGAGCCCTCCCCAGAGGAGTGGCGCGTAATGGCTTCTAAGCGGGCCGCCTCCCTTTTCAGGGCCACAATGCTCACAGGCGCGGTATTCGCCGACGCCCCTGATAAGGAGCTCCCCCTCCTGGAGAGAGCCGCCGCAGACATAGGATACTCCTTCGACATCACCGACGACATCATCGGCACCTTCGCCGACGAAGAGGAGTACGGAAGAAGAACCCCCGGGGGCGATATCGCCATGGGCAAGAAGCCCCTCCACGTCGTATATGCCTACAAGATGCTCAGGGGCGCGGAGCTGGAGGATTACAGAAGCCTGTTGAGGA
>JALUUU010000050.1 GCA_027021185.1 archaeon
AATGCTTAAGAAAAATGAGGAAGGAGAGTGGAGCGAGGAGACCGGTGAGAGAAAGGCCGAGGACTGAGGGTGAGCCCAGGGCTTGAGGGCTCAGGCCGCCTCTTCTTCGGGGTTGTTCTCAGCCTTGACTGCTATTTTCTCCTTCTGAAGCTCCTGAAGCTTCTCCGCCATCTCCGTTACGACGGACTGGAACTTCGTTCCCTCAGAGGCAGATATCCACTCAAGCCTGAAGCGGTCCTGGGAGACACCCATCTTGTCCAGCATTCTTCTGATGATCTTCTCCCTCTTGGCCATGTGCTTGTTTCCGGTGATGTAGTGGCAGTCCCCTGGATGGCATCCGGCTACGAGAACCATACCCGCCCCCAGCTCGAAGGCCCGCTTTATGAAGCTCTTGTCAACCCTGCCAGTGCACATGACGCGGACGATGCGGAGGTTCACGGGGTACTGCAGCCTCGCCGTACCTGCTGTGTCCGCCCCGCCGTAGGAGCACCAGTTACACAGGATGCCCAGGACCTTGTTCTCGGGCTCCTCTGCCAGGGCGGCGTCTATCTGGGCCTGGATCTGGGCGTCGGTGAAGTGCTTCATCTCTATGGCAGAGACCGGGCACTCCGCCGCGCACGTGCCGCATCCCTTACACAGGATGGTGGTGATCTTGGAGCGCTTCTTTGTCTTGCCGTCGACCTCCACCTCCACCATCTCCCAGGCGCCGTATGGGCAGGCCTTAACGCACTTGCCGCAGCCGATGCACTTCTCAGTGTAGTGATACGCGATATCCCCTCCCAGGGTTATCTCCCCTGCGGCCATGACAGAGGCTGCGGCCGTGGCGGCGGCTCTTGCCTGGACCACCGCTGTCGGGACGTCCTTGGGTCCCTGGCAGGCGCCCGCGAGGAAGATGCCGTCTGTGGGGGTGTCGACGGGGGCCAGCTTTGGATGCTTCTCCATGAAGAAGCCCTCGGCGGAGCGGGAGATCTTGAAGGTCTGGGCCACCTGGACGGCGTCCTTCTTGGGCTCTAGGCCGGTGGCCAGGACCACCATGTCCAGCTCTATCTCGTCCACCTCCCCGGCCAGGGAGTTCTCCACAACAACCTTAAGGTTCTTGCTTCCAGGGACCTCGGTGATCTCACCGGGCTTTCCCCTGATGAACTTAATGCCCTTGTTCCGCGCCCTGGTGTACATCTCCTCGAAGCCCTTGCCGTAGGCGCGGATATCTATGTAGAATATGTAGATGTCCATGTCCGGGTGTTTCTCCTTGAGCATGGAAGCCTGCTTTATGCTGTACATGCAGCAAACGCCGCCGGAGCAGTAGGACTCGTCTCCCCTGTCCCTGGTGCCCACGCACAGGATGTAGCCCAGGCTTTTAGGCTCTTTGCCGTCGCTGGGCCTTACCACGTGGCCGGAGGTCGGTCCCGCGGCGTTCATAAGCCTCTCCAGCTCCATGCCCGTGATGACATTGGAGTAATCTAGGTAGTGGTAGTCGTTTTGCTCCTTCGGGTCGTGGGTGTCGAAGCCCGTGGCCACGATTATGGTGCCGAACTTCATCTTGAACTCTTCCTCCACCTCGTCGTGGCGTATAGCCCTGGGCTCGCACACGGCCTCGCAGAGGTTACAGTTTATGCATGCATCCTTGTCTATGGTGGCCTTGTTGGGTACGCTCTGGGGCAGGAGCCGGTAGATTGCTCCCCTCACTCCCAGGCCCTCCTCCCACTCGCTGGGCACCTTTACCGGGCAGACCTCGTAGCAGTCGCCGCAGCCGTTGCACGCCTCCACGTCAACGTACCTGGGCTTCTTAACTATGGTGGCGACGAAGTTGCCCACGAAGCCCTCTACTTTCTTGAGCTCGTGATAGGTGAGGAGGGTTATCTTCTCGTGCTTCCCTACCTCGCTCATCATGGGGCCCTCTATACAGATGGAGCAGTCCATGGTTGGGAAAGTCTTGTCCAGCTGGGCCATCCTGCCGCCGATGGTGGGAAGCCTCTCCACCAGGACAACGTCGTATCCCATGTTGCCCAGGTCAAGGGCTGCCTGCATCCCGGCCACGCCTCCACCGACGACGAGGGCGCGCTTCTCCACAGGGACCTTGATGCTGGGCAGGGACTCCAGGAGCCTTGCCTTGGCCACGGCCATCCTAACGAGGTCCTTGGCCTTCTCGGTGGCCGCATCGGGATCGTATGCATGAACCCATGAGCAGTGCTCCCTGATGTTGGCCATCTCGAAGAGATAGGGATTGAGGCCCGCCTCCGCAACCATCTTCCTGAAGGTTTTCTCATGAAGGTTGGGGGAGCATGCGGCGATGACGACGCGGTTTAGCCCCTTCTCCTTGATCTCCTTGATCATCTCGGCCTGGGAATCATCGGAGCAGGAGTACTTGGGGGACACGGATATCTCCACGTTGTCGAGTTTGGAGGCGAACTTCGCCACTTCCTCCGTGTCGATCACCCCCGCGATGTTCAGGCCGCACTTGCAAACATAAACGCCTATCTTCTCTTTTTTCTCTGTCAAGGCTGCACCTCCTTCCTCAGGACGCTGGGACCCTTGCTTTTAAGGTCCTCCACGAACTCCCTTATGATGGCCGCGAATCTGGCTCCCTCAGAGGCAGACACCCACCTGAGCCTCAGCCTCTCCTCGTCCATTCCCAGGGCCCGGAGAAGGCCCTTAAGCATCTCGACCCGCTTCTCCGCCTTAAGGTTGCCCTCTATGTACTGACAGTCCCCAGGGTGGCACCCCAGTATGAGGACTCCGTCGGCGCCTTTCTCGAAGGCCCTGAGGACGAACCCCGGGTCCAGCCTGCCGGAGCACATGGTGCGGATAAGCCTAACGTTTGAAGGATATTCCATTCTGCTCACCCCGGCCAGGTCGGCGCCCGCGTAGGCGCACCAGTTACAGGCAAACACAAGGACCCTGGGATCTTCTTCGGCTCCCATCTTTTCACGCCTCCAGGAGTTCGTCTATCATCGCGATGATCTGTTGAGTGGTGAATAGCCTCGCCGTTATGGCCCCGTTGGGGCACACGCTGGTGCAGGCGCCGCATCCCTTGCACATGGCCGGGTTCACCTCGGCCTTTACCTCGCCGTCCTTGTATGGCACCAATGATATGGCGCTGAAGGCGCATGTCTCGGCGCACCGGCCGCAGGCTATGCAGAGCTCCTTATCTATCACGGCGGTGTTGGCCTCTGTCTCCAGGTATTCGTGGGACAGCAGGGCAGCTATCCTTGACGCCGCGCCAGTGGCCTGGGCAATGGCCATGGGCAGCTCCTTGGGCGCCTGGCAGCTCCCCGCGAGGTAGAGGCCGTCTATGGTGAAGCGCAGTGGCCTCAGCTTTGGATGAGCCTCCATGAAGAAGCCGTCGGGGCTCCTGGGCACCCTGAGGACCTTCTGCAGCTCCTCTGTGCCCTCCGCCGGGATCTGGGGCGTGGACAGAATCACCTTGTCCACGTCTATGGCGACTTCCTGGCCCAGGAGGACATCCTGCACAACTATGCGCAGATTACCGTTTTCGTCTTCTATCACAGGGGGCTTGTCA
>JALUUU010000051.1 GCA_027021185.1 archaeon
TTGAAACTGAGGAGAGCCCTTGAGCTCCTCCACGGCATCGCCCAGCTTGTCCTCAGGAGCCCGTATCTCGACCAGATCTTTGACCCCTCCATCGGAGAACGGCAGGCACCCCAGCACGCTGATTCTCGCTCCGT
Source organism: archaeon (assembly GCA_027021185.1). Taxonomy (GTDB): domain Archaea; phylum Hydrothermarchaeota; class Hydrothermarchaeia; order Hydrothermarchaeales; family JALUUU01; genus JALUUU01. The sequence goes on from JALUUU010000051.1 coordinate 135, forward strand.
ATTTTTTTGCCAGACTGTCCATCCAATCAGGAGCCTTTACAGCCAGCACCGCCTCAATCATGCCCTAGCATTTAAAGGTAACCTCAAAATAAATTCCCGAACATGTTCGGGGAAACCTAGATTTATGCATTGGGGCATATCTTTCCCCATGGAAATTACCAAAGACATGACTATAAAGGAAATCCTGGACAAAAACAAAAACACCCTCAGGATCTTTATGAAATACGGAATAGACGCCTGCTGCCGCTCTCACAACACCCTGGAAAAAGAGAGCAGAAGACAAAAGGTAGATGTTGATAAAGTCATAGAGGACCTGAAAAAGTTAATGGGAGGTGAATAAATGCCCATCACAGGCAACGACACAGTGAGAGATGTTATCAAGAAGTACCCGGAGGCCAAGAAGATCTTCAACAAGTATGGGTTGATGGAATGCGGAGGCCCCCTGGGACCTAAAGAGCCTATCTCATTTTTCGCCACCGTGCATCGGGTGGATGTGGAAAAGCTCTTGAAGGAGCTTAATGAAGTAGCTGAGAAGAGCTAGAAAGCATGGAACAAAAAGAAGTTTACGAGAAGTTCATCAAAGGAAGCATAATCACGACGCTCCTCCTTGGTGGACCTCTAGGGGTAATGATCCTGCTGTCAATATTCCTGCAGGTTGAAGGAGCTGCGGTCTTTTCTCAGAAGCTCCTACAGCTCCATGCCCACTTTCAGCTTTTCGGATGGCTCGGATTGTTCATAATGGGCATAGCCTACCACGTAATACCGAGATTTAAAGCCTCCCAGATTCCGAGCAAAAACCTTGCAGACCTATCTTTCCTCCTCGTTGCTGGCGGTCTGGTAGTCAGGGGCCTTCAGCTATTCCTTCCAGAGGAATCCCAATTAGCCGCTTTCTCCGCGGTCCTTCAGACTCTTGGAGCCATCACTTTCACATACGTTATATATAGAACCGTGCAGGCGAGTGAACAGCCCAGGGAGCCCTTTGAGGGATTCGTTTATGCCGCCCTGATCTGGTATACAGTGGGCTCTATACTTAATCTCGCCTCAACCCTCTCCCCGGCATCAGGTATGAGAGAGGCTTTCATTCACTCAATGCTCCTGGGATTCGCTACGAACATGATAATGGCTGTGGGAGTTAGGACAATGCCAGTATTTCTGGGACTGCGCCAGGCCGAGGAAAAACACATAAACTATATCCTCGTGTCCTACAATGCAGCGGTTATACTGAGGGTGGCCGCCCTGGCTATGGGTCTCTCAGCCCTCCTGCAGCTAACTGTAGTTCTCGAGGCAATAGCACTGATTGCCTTCATATACACCCTGAACATCTTCGCCAAGCCAGAGATAGACCTCCCCCCTATGGAGGCCAGTAAAAACCTGGAGAGATCAGTTAAAGGGGCGTATATCTGGCTCATAGCGGCCCTGATGATCGACCTGTACAGCAACTTTCTTGGAGGAAGTTTCTATATCCGCGGAGCATATCTCCACGCTGTCACCGTGGGATTTATTAGCATGATGATCTTTGGATACGCCACCCGAATAATCCCTATCTTCAGAGGAGTGGACCTCCACAGCCTCAAACTGGCGGATACTGCCCTTTATCTGCTCATAGGGGGGAACATACTGAGAGTGGTGCTGGAGCTATTCCAGCCTCTCACAGCCTCTCTGAACCCCATCCTGGGACTATCTGGTGCGATAACCCTGGCAGCCTATGCCGTTTTCAGCTATAATATCTGGTTAACAATGGTGAAGCCCTATGAAGAAGATTGAAAAAAACATGATCGTTGGACATGTGCTGGACGAACACCCTGAGACCCTTGAGGTCTTTCTTAAACACGGTTTTACGCCTCTAAAGGACCCTGTTCTCAGGAAGACAATGCCTTATAAGGTGACGGTGGAGCAGGCGTGTAAAATGCACTCCGTCGACTTGGAGAAGTTTCTTGAAGAGGTAAACAAAGTCATTGAGGAGCAGGGATAGAAATAGCGGAGCAATCGGGATCAGTCCGGGCCAGTTACGGGGCTGCTGAGATTTTCTGCTGCGATCTTCTTAACCTCCTCCTCTGATACCCCCAGCTCCTTAGCGAGGATAGGCGGAGATGCGTTAGTCTGCTTCACGACCTCCGTAAGGTACTCCTTATAGGTCATGTTGTGCTCCCAGCAGGTGTAGAAGTGCTCGCTCAGGATTCTTGCAAGACCCTCTGATGGGACCTTATAGCCTTTTTTAGTGGGTTCTTTCTCGCCCTTCTCCTCCGGAATGCCGAGGATGACTAGGCGGTCATCCACAACCATGTAGCGGTTGTCGTTCATGAACAAGCAGTTGCTGTATCTTACCTCTGCCCCGGCCTTTGTGTACTGGTAACCGATTGCTAATCGATCTGGAAGCTTTGGTAGGAGATACCTTACAGTAACACCGTTCTCGGTGAGTTTTTTCAAGGTGTTAACTATTTTATCCACCTGCTTTCGGTCCCCTCCCTTGGGCACCCTACCCGTTATGCATCCGAAGACTTCTTCCCTGGCCTCTTGCAGCGACTCTATCACCGCGTTGAAGTAATCCTGCCTAGTAAGGATTCTGGTTGTCCTGGCCATTTGTCTCAGAAGCTTGTCCCTGATTCTTCCTTCTTTTATGCTGTAAACAAGAAGGCTTATAGTGGCTATGAGAAGTACACTTTCCAAGGCAAGGAGGGCCATTTCAGGGGTTACTGCACTGATTTCAAAACCCATATATCCTTCTCCTGAGATTAACGTGAAAAAATGGGGGGAGGGTGCCCATAAGACTTGTAAAAGAAGTTCGGGCGTCTTATGAGCGGACTAAACCTAACTAATTTTCTCCTTATATAGTTTTTGAGTAAAAAAGTTTCCATAAAATGAAAAATTTTCTTTTCTAAATGAGAATAGTAAGGTTTATCTGTCCGGATTCAGAGGGATAAAATACCTCAGGAGGAGTGTGGTTGATTAGAGAGGGTAGGCTAGGGAAAGACTTTGATCCGGATGTAGCGCGTTTTACATCATCCCTTGAGTTTGATGAGGCTCTTTTCGAGTACGACATCCTGGGAAGCATGGCCCACTGCCTCATGTTACACGACAAGGAGATAATCGAGAGGGAAACAGCTGTAAAAATTCTGGGCACTCTGGTGGAGCTGCTGAAGAAGGGCATTTCTGTGCTGGAGCTTGACCCGGAGACAGAAGATGTTCATATGGCTATCGAGGAATATCTTTTCCGGGAAATTGGTGGAGATGCAGGCAGACTCCATACAGCCCGCTCAAGAAACGACCAAGTTGCCACTGACCTTAGGCTCTGGGCCAGGGAAGAGATAAATCAGACGCTGGCTCAGCTCCTAGAGCTCTGCAAGAGCATAATAGCCATCGCCTCTGAGCACGCCGAGACCCTG
>JALUUU010000052.1 GCA_027021185.1 archaeon
AGAAGTACCTCAGCAGGGCGGATAGGGCCATCCTGTCATCGGAGTACTTCGGAGTTGTCTCCCAGGGGACTGAGATCCTTCTTCAGTACCTCATCCACGTTGACGAAGACGCCGAGTCAAAGACGTATTACGTGCCCCTCAAGCTTATCTGGAGAAATGTCTCCATGTCCGAGGAGACCCAGACCCTAAACATCGGCATAACCGTCATCGGCGAGCCAGATCTTGTGATCGGCGGGGTGTCAACTGATCCGGCAAGGATTTACCCAGACGAGGAGTTTAATCTATCAATTAAAATGGAGAACATCGGCACCGGAAAAGCCGAGGCCGTTGAGCTGAAACTCCTTTTTCCCCCAGAATTCGAGGGTGAGACAACGGGCTTTCTCGGCACGATAAAAAGGGACGCCTCCTCTACGGCGGTGTTTAATTTAAAGACCTTGAAATCCGCCTCTCCCGGCCCCTACACCTTTAAGCTGAAGCTGTTATACAGGGATGATCAGGGCCGCGTGAAAGCAGCCGATGAGGACTTCGAGATCTACGTCAGCCAGCGAGGGGAGGTGGATATAGAGATCGCGGGAATAACAACATCGCCCTCAAAGCTGTATCCTGGCGAAAGTTTTTCCCTATCCGTGCAGCTTGAGAATATAGGGAAACAGGACGCCAAGTCTGTTCGGGCCGAAATAGAACCCCGGAAGGAGTTCATCGGAGAAAGGATATCCTTCATAGGCTCCCTCAAAGAGGACGATCTCTCTACAGCTATCTTCGAGATGGAGGTGTCCAAGGACGCCAAGCCGGGATCATATGAGCTCAGCATGAAAGTCGTCTACACCGACGAGCGGGGGATAGAGCATGCCGATGAAAAGTCCTTCAGCCTGCTTGTGTCAAAAAAGCCCCGAAACACCCTCAGGGATGCCGCGGTGGGTGCCTCGGTGATCCTGCTCCTCATTGGCGCCTATCTCTGGAGGAGCAGGAAGAGATAATCTATGGGGACCATGCAGGAACTAGTTGAGCTGATAAATGTAACGAAAATCTACACCATGGACCACGTTGAGGTCCCGGCCCTGCGGGGTGTCTCCCTCACCATACTCAGAGGGGAGTTCGTATCCATCATGGGCCCCAGCGGATCGGGGAAGAGCACCCTCATGAACATCATAGGATGCCTGGATAAGCCCACCGGGGGCAGGGTAATACTCGATGGAAAAGACGTTACGAAGCTGGGAGACAACGCCCTAGCAGAGTATAGAAGAAAAAAAATAGGATTCGTCTTTCAGCAGTTCAACCTCATCCCCAGATTAACCGCCCTTGAAAACGTGGCCCTCCCCATGTGGTTCGCCGGAGTAGAGAAAAAAAGGCGCCTCCAGAGGGCTGCCCGCCTTCTGAGGCAGGTGGGGCTGGGGGAGCGAACCGGTCACAAGCCTACCGAGCTCTCTGGAGGGGAGCGGCAGCGCGTGGCCATAGCCAGGGCCCTGGCCAATGATCCTGAGCTTATCCTGGCCGATGAGCCCACAGGCAACCTGGACTCTAGATCCGGGGACGCCGTGCTCGACCTCCTCGAGGATCTTAACAAGCAGGGGAAGACCGTTGTAATAGTTACCCATGACCTGAGCTATGGTAAAAGAGCTGAGAGAATGATCAGGCTCCGGGATGGAAGGATAGTATGAGCGACTACCTGTCTTTGGCCGTCAAAAGCCTGTCCCATCAGAAAGCCAGGACAGCTCTAACCCTCCTGGGGATAATAATAGGCATCACCGCTGTTGTGGCAATGGTGAGCATAGGGTCTGGGATGCGGGCGGCCCTCGTGGAAGAGCTTAAGGTCCTGGGAACAGATAAAATAATTATCCAGCCCCAGTACATCCACGGCGGAGCCACAACGAAGGGATTAACCGAGAGGGACGCGAGGGCATTAGAGGATATCCCGGGCGTGGGCTTTGTATCCCCCCTCTACAGCGTCACCAGCAACATAGAGTTCAAGGGGGAGGAGAAGACGGGATCCCTCTGGGGACTGCCGCCGGAGAAGGCTGAGAGGACCTTTGCCGGCACCAGCGGCTACAGGCTTTATCAGGGAAGGTGGCTGCGCCAAGGGGACCGGGGCAAAGTCGCCATCGGCTACGGCATTCATGACGATTTCTTCGAGAGAAAAGTGATGGTGGGGAACACCCTCCGAATAAGGGGGAAGGACTTCGAGGTGGTGGGGATCTTCAGGAAAACAGGGGACAGGGACAACGACTACGCCATCTACGCAGACATAGACCAGGTCAGGGAGCTGTACGGGAAAAAAGAGGCCGTCACCCTGATCGTGGCGCGGGTTAAGGAAGGATTCGACGTGGAGCAGGTTGGAAAAAGAATCGAGGACGTCCTGGAGAAAAGGAGGAAAGAAAAAGACTTCACAGTCCTCACCCCTGCACAGCTGGCTGAGAGGGTGGGGCAGATATATAAGATAATCCAGATAGTCTTCGGCGGGATAGCGGCCATATCTCTGCTCGTAGGAGCCCTCGGAATAGCTAACACCATGGTTATGAACGTTCTAGAGCGCACCCGGGAGGTGGGGATAATGAAGGCCGTCGGAGCCACCAACGGCCATGTGATGCGGCTGTTCCTGTTAGAGTCCGGGGTCATAGGCATCGTGGGGGGAGGCATAGGGGTCCTCATCGGATTCATGATTTCCAAGATAATGAACTACGCCTCCGCCAGGGTTCTAGGGGAGGGGGTCCTCACGACCCAGGTTACGCCTCAGCTCGCCCTGTTCGCCCTCGCCTTCTCCTTCATGATTGGAGTCATCTCCGGGCTCTACCCTGCGTACAGGGCATCCAAAATGGACCCTGTTATCGCCTTAAGAGGTTAGAAATGCTGGACTATCTTGAATACGCGGTAAGAAGCATGGCGCTGAGAAAGGTCCGGGCAGGTCTCACTCTCCTGGGGATAGTAATAGGCATAGCGGTTATCGTGGCCATGGTGAGCATAGGGCAGGGGATGCAGGCGTCTATCCAGCAGCAGCTGGACAAGATGGGCGCGGATAAGATAAGCATCCTGCCCCCCGGGGGATTTACACCCCAGCTCGGCACCCCCAGGGAGTTCACGCCCTTCTCAGAGAAGGAGCTCTATGAGATAAGGAGGCTCCCGGGGGTGAAGAAGGCCGCCCCCCATTTCTGGAAGGGCGTTACCCTTGAGTACAGGGACGAGAAAAAGAAAGTGTCGGTTATGGGGGACAGCGAGGAGGGACTGGAGCTGTGGAGGACCACGGGTTTCTACGAGATATACAAGGGAAGGTTCTACAGGAGCAGAGAAACAGGGGTTGCCGTCATAGGATACAGGGCCTCCAAGAAACTCTTCGACAGGGAGATCACCGTGGGGAGCGAGATCAAGATCAATGGTAAAAAGTTCAGGGTTGTGGGGATCCTGAAGGAGTACGGGGACAAGGTTGGAGACGAGGGGGTCTACCTACCCATCGACGTCGCCAGGAACCTCTTCGACACACCCAACGAGATCACAGCTATCTT
>JALUUU010000053.1 GCA_027021185.1 archaeon
AGAGGAATTTGGTGTCGGCCAGCGCCCAATATATAAGTGGGCCTATCAATCCCCAGACTGTTCCAATGAAGGCTCCTCTGTTTTTAGCCTTCCAGAGCAGCACCAGAGCCACTGTCAAAGCGAGGAGTAATAGCGCAAAAGCAGCTTCGGTGTATCTGGCCGGCGGAGACGGTGGGGGAGATGGCGGCTCTGCCTGCCCTGCGCGCATGAACTCACCGGTTAAGTCGGTGATGGCGGAGCCGTCGTACCTGAGTATTCCGAAAGGAGTTGAATACGAGGTTCCGATGAGCCAGTATTCGCCTGTCCAGCCGAAAATGGTCAGCATAGCATACTCCGGCATTTCTGCTAGCTCCGTGAAGCCTGCCCCGTCGTACTTAGCGATCCTCAGGTTCCCCGGGGAGACGGGATAAGAGAGCAGCCAGTACTCGCCGTTCCAAGCTATATCGCTCACCACGTTAGCATCCTTCATAGGCAGCACTATTTCCTCGAAGGCGTCGCCGTATTTTATTAGCCGGGGGAAATGAGTGGTCATCAGCCAGTACTCGCCGTTCCAGACAAGTTTTTTAGGGACAAGGTACCCCATGCCTTCCTGCTTTAGTTCTGTCTTGTCAAAGAACGGGGGAAGCTTTATCTCTGCGAGGGCTTTTCCATCGTATCTGAAGAGCCTCGGCTTATACCCTGTGGTGATGTCTTGTTTCTCCGTCAACACCACCAGCCAGTACTCGCCATTCCATCCCAGAGTGGAGACTGACAGTTCGCTTATGTCGATCCTCGTAAACGAGGCACCGTCATATTTCACGAGGCCCCTTGAGGTGGTTATCAGCCAGTATTCGCCGCCCCACTTCATTTCATTTATCCACGGCGTTGAGGATGCCGCATGGAAACCCGGGGTTATGTCTACCATGACGGAGCCGTCGTACTTCATCAGGCGCTCGTCTTTGGCGCCTCCGAACATCAGGCAGTATTTCTCGTTGCACGCTATCTTCTGGGGGGCGTAGCCCATGCTTAGGTTCCGGAATTCTCTGCCATCGTATCTGACCAGCATATCCAGGGATTTAACAGGGTACTTACCGGGTTCGACTTTCCTGCACCCCATCAGCCAGTAGCCGTGAGCCCACCTTATCTCGATGGGGATGCATCCCAGATTTGCTATGTGAGAAAATTTTTCCCCGTCGTATTTCACAACGTCTCCCTCTCCCGTGGCCATGAGCCAGTACTCGCCGCTCCAGTCGATGCCGGTTATCGACCCGAGAGCGTGGGCAGAAGGCAACGCTAGGATGCCGATTATAACCCCCCATAGCAGGATTCTTTTCATCCAAGGTCACATTTACTGCTGCAGGGTATATAAAACATGGGAAAACCTGGGGGAAGAGGGCATGTCTTTTGTCCATCCCCATTGTTTCTGCATAGTTTCTCAGCGGCCTGGGTTTCTCTCTGGGCCCGTTGAGAATGATCAGCAAGGGGCTTAAGGCGATGCAGGATTATTACCCCAAAATTGAGCAATTTGATAGCCCGAGCCCTGGAAAAACTTCTTTTTGCAGCAAAAAGGGATAAATACTGCTCAGAGACTATTCTAAAGCGGGTGTATTATGAACTGCTGTGGAGGAGCTGAAAAAGAAAAAGCCTCCGAAAAAACGGAGAAACGAGAAGAGAAAGAGGCTCATAGATCTCACGGTGCTCACGGCGGGTGCGGGATGCACGGAGGCGGGTTCATGAGGTGGCTCTGGATAGGCCTGCTGGTCTATGTGATCGCCTCATTTGTCAGATGAGATGGACGTGCATGTTACCAAGGCCTCGGGTGTGAGGGAGAAATTCAACCCTCACAAGATACGCAGCTCTCTTCTTCGCTCAGGGGCTTCAGAGGAGACCGTGAGGAGGGTGCTTAGGGGGGTTGAGGAGAGGCTGTATGATGGGATCACCACCCGAGAGATCTATTCGATTGTTAAGGACCTCCTCAAAAAAGAGCCGGCCGTGGGGATGCGCTATGACCTGAAGAACGCTATGATGAGGCTCGGCCCCAGCGGGTACCCTTTCGAGTCCTTCGTGGCGGAGGTGCTCAGGGAGCACGGCTACAAGGTGGCTCTCCGCCAGAAGCTTCGGGGAAAATGCGTTCTCCATGAGATAGATGTCGTTGCCTCCACCGGCCGGGGCAGGGACCGTAGAAGGTTCATGGTGGAATGCAAGTACCATAACTCCCCCGGCACGTATATCGAGTTGAAAGAGGCTCTTTACACCTACGCGCGGTTTTTAGACCTCAAGGGCGGCCGCCGCCCATTCCATGAGGTGTGGCTAACATGTAACACGCGCTCGTCATCCGAGGTTATTAAATATGCCAAGTGCGTCGGCATAAAACTCCTGTGCTGGCGGTATCCGAGGAAGAGGAGCCTTGAAAAGCTGATAGAGGAGAAGGCTCTCTATCCCGTCACCATCCTGAGATCGGTGAGGGGAGACGTCCTCCAGAGCCTGGCAGAGGCGAACTACCTCCTGGCTAAGGACCTGCTGAGGAACAACATTGAAAAGATAAAGAAGAAGACCGGCCTAAGGGAGGCCGAGCTGAGGAAAATAATCAGGGAAGCAGAGGAGATATGCTACTGCGAGGCATAGGGGTTTGGCTGTTGGGGCAATCAGGGAGCGTGGCTGAATCACCTTATCGGCGCCTGGGCTTCTTGGGTATGGTCACGTAGAAGATGCTCCCTCCCTCGGGGTTGTCCTCCACCCATACCTTGCCCCTGTGGAGCTCGACGATGCGTTTAACGATGGTCAGGCCCAGGCCGGTGCCCTTCACGCCTTTCTTGTCGCCCCGGGTAAACCTGTCGAAGATGACCTTCTTGTACCTGTCGGGGATTCCTTCGCCCCGGTCTTTAACGTATATCATCCAGTCGCTACCCTTCTCGGTGACGCCCATGGCCACGGTGGCGTTATCTGGGCTGTACTTGATGGCGTTGGACAGTAGGTTGGAAAAAACATCCTCAATGGATTGATGCACCTCTGCGATGCAATTGTTCATTCCCTCGAACTTCACCTCCATGCCTTTCTCCCTGAGCAGGGGTTTAAAGTCGGATATCACTCCCTTAAGGACCTCGCATAGGTCGCACTCCTCGAACCTGAGTTTCTCCGCGGCCTCGATCTTGGCCAGCTTGGCGGCGTTTTGAATCATATTCTCGAGCTTCGCGGCGCTCTTCTTTATCCTCCTGAGGCCGTCTCTCTGCTTCTCCGGCATGTCCCGGGAAATGAGCTCGGAGAGGCCTTTTATGACGCTAACATAGTTTAGCAGGTCGTGGCGCATTATGTCGGTGAACAAATCCTTCATTTTATTCGAGCGCTCTAGCTCGGCGGTGCGCTTCCTCACCTTGCTCTCCAGGTCTCTGGAGTGAGCGTTCAGCTCCTCCACCATCTCGTTGAAGGTTACCGCCAGGCGGTCTATCTCCTTTACCCCTGAGTCCACATCCGCTCTCATGGATAGATTG
>JALUUU010000054.1 GCA_027021185.1 archaeon
GTTCCTGTCCACGTTTCGGCGGATGCTCTCTGGTGTGACATCCGAGGCCTTTATTCCACGGACCTCCACCACGTGACCAAGGATTTCGACCCCTATTTTAGAAAGCAGTTTCTTTGCAATAGCCCCAGCAGCAACTCTGCCAACGGTTTCTCTGCCGCTTGCCCTTCCACCTCCCCGCCAGTCGTAGTGGCCGTATTTAAGAAAATAGGTTAGGTCTGCGTGATTAGGGCGGGGCTTGTTTTTTATTTCTAAATAGGCCGAGGAGTCTACATCAAGGTTGCGCACGACCATGGCAATAGGTGTGCCGGTGGTCTTTCCCTCGAAGACCCCTGAGAGAATCTTCACTTCATCTTTCTCCTTCCGGGCGGTGGTAACCTCACTCTGCCCCGGGCGGCGCCTGTCCAGCTCTCTCTGAACGTCTGCGGTATCAAGCCTTAACCCTGCAGGACATCCATCCACTATAACCCCCACAGCAGCCCCGTGGGACTCCCCAAAGGTAGTTATTCTGAAAATTTCTCCAAAGCAATTCCCCGGCATTGGAATTGATTATGTGGTTAGATATATAAAAGATATGGGAAAAATAGATGCCCCATGGACGAGCTCTGGGATACCCTTGAATCACTGAACCACGGAGTAAGAAGGGACATGGAGGCCTTGGACAGGAAACTCATCCAAAGCCTTCCATCAGGGAGCCCGCTGGTACTCTATAACGCCTCGAGACATCTCATAGATAAAGGCGGGAAAAGGATAAGGCCGACTCTGCTGATGCTCTCCCACAATGCCGTCAGCAGGGACAGGGACATTGATAGGTACGCGTCTATAGCGATTGCCCTGGAGCTGATTCACACCGCGACAATTATCCATGATGACATCATTGATATCAGCTCTCTTAGAAGAGGAGTCAAAACCGTCAATGCCCAGTGGGGAAATGACGTAGCCTTGGTGGCCGGTGACCTCATCTTCTCCAGAGCCTTCGGATTAATCGCTGCCCAGGAGAACAGAGAGGTGGCGGAGGAGATATACACCGCGTGCAGGAAGCTGGCCGAGGGACAGGTGCTCGAGGCGATGCATATTGCCGACACAAAAATGACAGAGGAGGTCTATCTGGAGATAATTGAAAGAAAAACCGCCTCCCTGTTTGAGGCATGCACAAAGTGCGGTGCAATCCTGGGCAACGGCGGTAAAAAAGAAGTTGAGGCCTTGGGCAGGTACGGCTTCTTCCTCGGAATAGGCTTTCAGATGATAGATGACGTCCTGGACATAAGCTCTGTTGAGCCCCGGCTGGGAAAGCCTGTGGGCGCTGACATAAGCCTGGGGAAGCCCACCTTCGTGATTCTTCATGCCCTCAAGGAGGCCTCACCAGAGGACAGGGAAACCCTTGAGGGCATAATCACGAGGGACAATGTCCCAGTGGACGAAGTGAAAAAAGCTCTGGAGATCATTAGAGGAACCAACTCCTTGGAGTACGCGAAAAAGAGAGCAACGGCCTTCATTTCCAGGGCCAAAAAAGAGCTTGAAATCCTTGAGGATACGCGGGCAAAAGCAGCCCTTCAGTACATAGCAGACTATGCTGTCAGCAGAGACTTTTAATAATGGAAAATCTCTTAGGAGATGGAGCCGATGAATCGGATAATTGCTGTTATTGGAGCAGGAAGAGGATCGGGAAAGACCATGACCATGGAGGCCCTAATAAAAGAACTCAGCAGCAGGGGATACAGGATAGGGGCTGTGAAACAGATACACGAAAAAAATTTCTCTATAGACAAGGAGGGAAAGGACACATGGAGAATGGCGGAGGCTGGGGCATCCATTGTAGCAGCCGCAGCCCCCGGAGAAGTGACGGCCATCAAGAGAATTCAGAGCCAGGAGAGATTCATGGAGGCGCTGAAGCTTTTGAAAACCGAGGATCCAGACATCATACTTGTGGAGGGAAATCCACCGGCAAAGGTTCCAAAAATATTCGTGGCCAGAACCCTGGATAAAGTCAGAAAGATACTTCCTATTGTAGGGGGGGACGTCATCTGTGTTGCCTCCTTCTCACCGGAAAATTTCAAAGAAGACGAATATGATCTAAAAATACCTTTCTATCCCCTGCCGGCAGGGGTAAAGAAACTGGCCAGCCTCATAGAAAAGCGCGTCAAATAGGTGCAGTTAAGTTTTTAAGTTATGGCGCTAAAGGCAAATCGAGGCCCATGCAAAACTCTTCTGGTGAACACACATTATTTAAGATTCTATCCCATCCCATTAGATCTAAGATAATAGAGGCAGTGTATGAAAACGGCGAGCTGTCCTATACTGATATCCTAGGCATTCTCAAGATAGACACGGGGCAGCTAAATTTTCATCTCCGCAACATGTCGGGACTATACAGCCGCGACGATAACGGAAACTACAGGTTAACCGATAAAGGAAAATTCGCGTACTACATCCTCAGGGAAGTTAAGAAACGCATCGGCGAAGAAGCCGGTCCCTTGGAGCCTCAGGCTTCTCTCTCAAAGAGAGCCTTCGCCACCATGATTGATTATGCCCTGTTCCTGGGCAGCCCCCTGGGCCTCATGCTGTTTCTCAATCAATGGTTCCCCTTCAACCCGGACCCCATGCTCATAACCCTCTTCTTCCATGTGTTGTTTTTTTTTACATTTGTAGCTTTCATGAGCATGGAAACATACAACGGTCAAACAGTTGGCAAATACGTTGCAAGGATAAAAGTGATAAAAGACGATGGAAGAAAAATCAACCTCATCGAAGCAATTTTCAGAAACATCGCAAAGGTGTATCTCCTACCCCTGGATCTAGCCCTGGGACTGTTGTTGTTCAGAAACGAGGGCTACCTGCGTTTCTCAGACCACTTCTTGAGGTTAAAAGTTGTGGATATCTCGGCTAGGATCTTTGACATCCCCGGGGAAAGCAGCTCCTTTAGCGTGGGAAGGATTGTCGGCAGAAAATAAAATGGACGACTTCAGCATACAGGAAGTTAACTGGCAAGGTATTATACACGAGGGACGGCGCAGAGTCAAGCGGCTGGCCATCCTCGCAGCCGTAGGCTTCACAGTTTTCTGGTTCCTGAGCGATCTAATTGTCCAGCGTATCAAAGAGGACTTGCTGCCGCAACAGGCTACTCTAATAGTCACAAGCCCCATGGAGTACGTCATGGTAAAGATTCAGATATCTCTGGTCCTAGGGGTGTTAACGGCTCTTCCGTTTTTCCTTTTCATGGTGGCTCGGAGATTCGGCCTGAAGATACGTAAGCTGCGGTTTATTCTCTGGACTATAGCCGGAGTAGCACTTTTTGCCATTGGGTTCACCTTCACATACGTCATCCTCCTCCCCGTGGCGATGCAGATCCTGACCTCTCTCTCCGTGGAGGCAGGGCTCAGCGCGTATTTCTCCATAAATCAGTTCATATTCTTCGCTTTCATAACCACCATAAT
>JALUUU010000055.1 GCA_027021185.1 archaeon
CTTCGACATCGACGCCAAGGACCTGCCCGTTAAGGGATGCGGCTGCCCCCCGGGGAAGGTGTGCGAGGTCTGCCTGGAGGAGGCTAAGGAGCATCTATTGCTGACAAGGGACGTGCTCAGGGGCGATCTGGGGCTTAAGCGCCTGAGGTACGTCTACTCGGGGAGGGGATATCATCTCAGGGTCTTCGACGAGGAGGTCATGGGCATCGACAGCTCTGTGCGGGCAATGATCCTGGACTACGTCAGCGGGGGGGTGCTCCCTGGGAACACGGAGTGGAGGCTCGGCGGGGGCTATCCCGGGGTCTTCAAGGAGAGAGCCCTGACGATTCTCCGAAGACTCTCCGAGGATAAGCTGAGGGAGATGCCGGGTATCGGCCCCAAGAAGGCCGCCGAGCTGCGGAAGAACCTGAGGAAGGTCGCCAACGAGCTAGAGGACGGAAGCTTCGCCACTGCCCAGAGGGTCCTTAAAAACAAAGGCCTGGAGACCCTTCTGGAGGGGCTGAGAAGGCATAACTCATCCCTCCTGGACGGCAAGGTCACCGTGGACATCAAGAGGATCCTGCGCCTACCCTCCTCCCTGCACTCGGCGGTGAGCATGAAGTGCATGGAGGTGCGCAACATAGAGAAATTCCAGCCCCTCAGGGATGCCGTCCCCAGGTTCGTCGAGGAGAGATAAATCTTAGGTTTAGGAAATTATTTATTCCCTTTTAGTTAAACTCAACCCCATGGACGCCGAGGCCCTGCGCGACCTTCAGCGGCGGGAGAAGATGAGCCCATATCTCCAGGAGCTGGACAGAGACTTCTACAGGGAGCTCAGGAGCTACCTCGGCAGGATCCTAAGGGAAATAAAGGCGGAGAGGGGTGACACCAGCAGGCTGGCCCTGAGGCTCGCCGAGTACGAGAATCTGAAGAACATCGTCAACGACCTCTACGAGACCAGGGAGCGCAAGATAGTCTCCAGCGCCCTCTACTACGTGAAGTCCGGAGACGAGTTGGACACCAAGAACCTCACCAGGGAGGAAGAAGACGTCCTCAGGGGGATAGTCGCCCTCCTGAGGGAGAAACGCAGGAAGGTCCTGGAGAAGGTCCTTGGAGATGAAGAAGCAGGGGGAGAGGAGGGGAAGCCGGAGGAGGGATACGAGGAAAAAGAGGAGGCACTGGAGAAGAGGGAGACACCGGAGGCGAGGAGGGAGGAAGAGAAGGAGGAAGAGAAGGGGGAGTACGTGACCGTGAGGATCCTTAAGGATCTCCCGTCCATCGTGGGGGTTGACGGCAGGGTCTACGGGGCCTTCAAGAAGGAGGACGTCGTTACCCTCCCGAGGGCCAACGCCGAGACCCTGGTTAACCGGGGGGCCGCTGAAAGGGTTGACTTAGGCAAAGTATTTATATAGCTAATTGTAATTATTCCCGGTGCCGAGGGATTTCTTATGAAGATGCCTAGGGAGAGAAAGACTTACTGCCCCACTTGCAAGAAGCACACCCTTCAGGAAGTGCACAGGGTTAAAAAGAGGAAGGCCAGTGAGCTGAAGGCAGGGCAGCGTCAGTTCAGGAGAGTGCTTAAAGGATACGGGAGCTTTCCCAGGGCTCTCCCCTCTGGATCAAAGCCCACCAAGAAGGTTAGCCTTATTTTAAGGTGCAAGGAGTGTGGGAAGGCCCACTCCCTTAAGGGCTTCAGGGTCAAGGTCTTAAAGATCGAGGAGGTGTAGCGATGAATCTGGTTCCTAGCCCTAGGAGCAGGTTCTTGAGGGTTAAATGCTCCGACTGCGGAAACGAGCAGGTCACCTTTGGCTCCGCCTCCAGCAGGGTTAAGTGCCTTGTCTGCGGAAAGACCCTGGTGGAGCCCAGAGGAGGCAAGTCCACGATTTTAACCAAGATAATTGCTGTCCTGGAGTGATGAAGTGGTAAAGAAGAAGCAGGCCCTCCCCAAGGAAAACGACCTGGTTATATGCACCATCACTAAGGTCTTCTCCCAGGGAGCCTTCGCCAGCCTGGACGAGTACGAAGGCAAGGTTGGCTTTATTCATATATCCGAGATAGCCTCCACATGGGTTAAGAACATCCGCGACTTCGTGAAGGAGGGGCAGAAGACTGTGGCGAAGGTCCTGAGCGTGGACCCTAGGAAGGGCCACATAGACCTATCCACGCGCCGGGTCGGTGAGGCTCAGCGCAAGAATAAGATGTGGGAGTGGAAGAGGGAGCAGAAGGCGGAGAAGCTCCTGGAGATCATCGCCAAAGAGGTTAACCGCTCCCTAGAGGACGCCTACAGAGAGGTTGGATTCAAGCTCGAGGAGAGATACGGCGGCATTTACGACGGCTTCGAGGAGATATCTCTCCTGGGCGAGGAGGCCATTAAGGGCCTCGGGATAGGGAAGCCGTGGAAGGAGCCGCTGCTGCGGATAATCCAGGAGAACGTAACCGTTCCCCGGGTCAACATCAGCGGATACCTCGACCTGAGGTCTCTGGCCCCCAACGGTGTGGAGATCATTAGGGACGCCCTGATAAGGGCCCGGGAGAAGGGATCCCAGGAGGAAGAGGTGAGCCTCGACATCGCCTACGTCGGGGCCCCCAGGTTCAGGATCACGGTGACGGCCCCTGATTACAAGGTGGCCGAGGAGGTGCTTAGAAAAAGCGCCGACGAGGCCCTGAGCTTTATCAGGGAGAAAGGGGGATCAGGGAGGTTCCTCAGGGATATAAAGGAAGAGAAATGAAGATAAAGCGATGCAAAGAATGCAGTGTCTACACCTTCAAGGAGGCATGCCCCGTCTGCGGCGGCGCCACCAGCAGCCCCCATCCACCCAGATTCTCCCCTGAGGACAGGTACGGAGCCTATAGAAGAAAACTGAAAATGCAGGCATATAAGAGGAGGGAAAATGTCCGAGTTCATACTTAAGAAGTTTAAGGAGCCAGAGGTAAAGAACCCCGTCCTAGTGGAGGGGCTGCCCGGCATAGGTCATGTGGGAAGAATAGCTGCCAAGCATCTGTGCAACGAGCTCAAGGCGGAGAAGTTCGCATCATTGTTCTCCGATACCTTCCCGCCCCAGGTCTTGATAAAGAAGTCAGGGATTATCCAGGAGATGAGGAACGACTTCTACTACTGGAGCTCAGAGGACGGTAAACGGGACATCCTCTTCGTAGTGGGCAACACCCAGAGCTCCACCCCCGAGGGACAGTATCTCCTGAGCAACCAGATCCTGGACATATCCGAGAAGTACGGGGTGAAGACGATATACACCCTCGGAGGCCTCGGAGTGGGCAGGATAGTTGAGAAACCCAAGGTCTACGGAGCCGTCACCCACGAGAAGTTTATACCTGAGCTGGAGAAGCTCGACGTCATCGTTAGACGCGACGGCATGGGGCAGATAATCGGCGTCTCAGGCCTCCTCCTCGGCCTCGCCAGGATCCGGGGCCTCGAGGGCATGTGCCTCATGGGAGAGACATCGGGCTACTACCTGGATCCGAACTCGGCCAAGGCCGTGCTGGAGATCCTGACCAAGCTCCTCGGGGTTACCGTGGACATGGGCAAGCTAGTGGAGAAAGCCAAGGCCGCTGAGAGGCGTGTGGCCGAGGCCCAGAAGATGGAGCGCAAGATGATGGAGGACCTGGGCATTATTCAGAAGGAGCCCTCAGAGGATCAGATGCGCTACATAGGCTAGCGACAACCATCTCCTTCTTTTTTATTTTTACTGATTTTTCCTTTACTTTTCTCCTGCTTCAGGGAAAAATAATGACATATTATAAAGCGTTGATACATTTCGCAGAAAATTATATATATAGGTATTTTTAAATTTAATGTTGCAGTGCCATGGGGGGAGGGGGTCTCTTATCCTAGGGGTTATCCTAGGGGTTATCCTATGGATAGTTTTATCTATTTCTCCACTCATTTTTTATCGGTGATTCTTTGAGGCTCGACTGCGACTTCCACATCCACGGCAGGTACTCGGGGGCCACCTCAAAGAAAATGAACCTCGACGTGATATCTAAACAGGCCATGTTGAAGGGCCTCGATGTCGTCGGGACAGGGGACGCCCTTCACCGGGGCTGGCTCAGGGAGCTGCAGGGGCTGGATAAGTACTCCGAGGGCGTGTACGAGAAGAACGGCTGCAGGTTCGTCGTAACCCTCGAGGTCGAGGACGCCCGGCGCGTCCACCACCTCATATTTCTCCCGGGCATATCCGCCGCCCAGGGGCTTAGAGAAACCCTGGGGAGGCACTCTGAGGACATGGACAAGGATGGGAGACCCCATCTCAGGCTGACGGGGGAGGAGATAGTTGATCATGTCATGGAGGTGGACGGCGTCCTGGGGCCTTCCCACGCCTTCGTCCCCTGGACCAGCATATACAAGGAATACGACAGCCTCAGGGAGTGCTACGGCGACAACGCCCACAGGATATCCTTCCTGGAGCTCGGCCTCAGCGCAGACACAGAGCTGGCAGACTATATCGCCGAGCTCAAGGACATCACCCTCCTCTCTAACTCCGACGCCCATTCACCCTGGCCCCACCGCCTCGGCAGGGAATTCAACCGCCTCCAGGTAAGGGACCTCACATACGGCGATATAGCTAGGGCCCTCAGGCCCGGAGGTGACAGTGCCAGGGTCGTCCTCAACGTCGGCCTTGATCCTAGGCTTGGGAAGTACCACCGAACAGCATGCATACGCTGCTACGCCATATACGACTACGAGGAGGCCCAGAGGCTCAGATGGAGATGCCCCCAGTGCAGGGGGATGCTGAAGAAGGGGGTGAGGGACAGGATAAGGGAGCTCAGCTCCTATCCCAGGCCCCATCACCCAGGGCACAGGCCCCCCTACGTGAGGATTGCCCCCTTGGCGGAGATACTATGCCTCGCCCTGGGGGTTAAGAGCCTCTACTCTCCCAGGGTCCAGGGAGAGTGGAAGAAGCTCGTGGAGGCCTTCGGAAGCGAGATAGCCGTGTTGATAGACGCCGACACCGAGGAGATAAAAAAGGTCTCTGGGGAGAGGGTGGGGAATCTGATAAGGCGGTACAGGGAGGGAGACTTCAGCATCGTCCACGGAGGAGGGGGCAGGTACGGCAGAATAGTTTTCAGCCCCTCCCAGAACGCTGAGAAGAAGAGGACCGTTCAGGGGGTCCTGGACCAGTTCGGGTGAGCTCAATGATCATAGAGGACCACTGCTTGCTGTGCGGCGCCTGCGTAAACGTCTGCCCCCTTGGGGCCCTGGAGCTGAGGAGCCGCCGGCTCATGCTTCACGAGGACAGGTGCTTCGAGGAGCCGTGCAGGCGCTGGAGCTGCGGCTTATGCTCCATGGTCTGCCCCGTAGAGGCCATTCACAGGTGATTACATGTATGACGTTGTTGTGGTGGGGGCCGGGCCCGCCGGTTCGTTGACGGCGCGGACCCTGGCGGAGAAAGGCGCCAAGGTGCTGCTGGCGGAGAAGCGGCCTGAGATAGGGGTGCCTGTCAGGTGCGGGGAAGCCACGGGTATAGCGGGGCTGGAGCAGCTGGGGGTTAAGGTCGGGAAAAAAGCTGTGCGCAACAAGACCAGGGGGGCGGTCATATACTCCCCGAACAAGACACGGGTAGAGTTTCTCAGCGAGAAACCCATCGGCTACGTCCTGGACCGCCGGTTATTCGACAAAGCCCTCGCCCGGCAGGCCGCGGAGGCCGGGGCAGAGGTCACCGTAGACACCGCCGCCACGGCGATCCTCAGGAGAAACGGAGAGGGGGAGGTGATCGGAGTTGAGGTTTCGAGGGGCGGCGAGAGAGAGGTTGTGGAGTGCTCATGCGTCGTCGGGGCTGACGGCGTGGAGAGCAGGGTGGGCAGGTGGGCAGGCCTCACCACGCGGTCGCCGGTGAGGGAGATGACCTCCTGCGTGGAGTACGAGATGGTGGGGGTGGACATAGACAGCCCCGACGTGATGGAGTTCTACTTCGGCTCAGAGATAGCCCCCGGGGGATACGCATGGGTCTTCCCCAAGGGCGGGGACACGGTGAATGTGGGTCTCGGCGTAAGGGGGGGAGAGGGAAGCGCCATCAGCTATCTCAGAGAGTTCGTGCGCGGAATGGAGGGTCTGAGGAAGGGACGGGTGACCAGGCTAGTCTCCGGCGGCGTGCCTGTTCAGGGGCCGATAGAGAAAAGCGTCGCCCAGGGCATCGTCCTCGTGGGCGATGCCGCCAGGCAGATAGACCCCCTCACGGGGGGAGGCTTATACAACGCCATGCACTGCGGGGTCATCGCCGGGGAGGCTGTGGCCCGGGCCGTGGAGGCCAAGGACTTCAGCGAGGAATATCTGCGAGGCTACGAGAAAAAATGGCGGGAGGAGATAGGCATCACCCTCCTAAAGTCTCTTCAGCTGAAGAGGATCCTTGACGCCATGAGCGACGAGGACATCAACGCAGCAGCCAGGTTCATGGGCAGGGTCGACCTGGGGGAGCTGAGGCTTGAGAAAGGGCCCCTGCATCAGGGGATGGCCCTGGACATAGTGGGATTCCTTCAGGGGCTTCTGCTGAAGAACTGAATTTACGATGTTAAAAAATCCCTCCAGAGGCATGGCGTACAAGTTCTCTTGCCCCGGTAGCGAAAAAAAAGAGATACCGAAGCCCGAGTACATTCCCTGCCCCCAGTGCGGCGTGGAGGTGGAGGTCTGGAGCGACGAGCCTCAGGGCGAATGCGATGAATGCGGGTCCCCGGTGAAGATAAAGACCGGGTAGGGCTCGCATCGGCTAATATTTCCAGAGTTTTAATAGCTCCATGGCCTTCTCGTAATCCGCGTCCCATGAGCAGGACTCGTACCTGATGGTCGGGCTGCCACCCCATTTTTCCTTGAATTTTTTTATCCCAGGGCTCACCCCTAGGCCGAGGTTTAGGCGTTTTTTCTCCTCCTTCCTGGCGAGGGCTATCATCTCGCTGAAGAGGAGATCAGACGCCCCCTGCACGGGGTTAGACCTTGAGTAGCAGCCGATCAGGTAGGCCGCGAAGTCCCTGGGGGAGACATCCACAAGGAAAAACGCCGCTAGGCGGTCCTCATGGTCGAGGGCGTTTAACACGACACATTTATCATGCCTGGAGGCGTACTCGGGCATCCTCCTGAAAAGCTCCCTGACATGGGCCTCGGGCTTCTCCTCCTCCAGGAACTCCTCCACTAGGCGGCTGTGCTCATCCGATATCTCTCCGGTCTCCACCCGCAGCGCCCTGAGAGCTCTTCTAACTCTGTATCTGAGGCTCTTCTTTATGCGGTAATCCCGGAGATCGAGGGTGTAGTACCAGTCCCCCTTTTTCTCCAGGCACGGCACAGACGAGGGTATATGCGGGGCAATGAGGAAAACCGTCCTTGGGGAGGCTTTTTCAAGGACCGCGTCCAGGGCTTCCTGGAGCTCAACATCCCCCTCCAGGGGATAGCCGACGAAGATCAGCCAGTCTTCGCCGCTGTAGCTCAGGTAGCCAGAGCCTAAAAAGGGCTCTCCCCCGGATATGGAGGACATCAGGGAGGGGATGTGCTCCGGGATGTAGGCACGGGAGAGGATGAGCCCCTCCTCAGCCTCAGAGATCATATCTCCTAACCCTGTGCCCCCTGCTCCTGAGCCTAGCTATAACCCCTGGGCAGTGGGCAGTCCCCAGGAGAATGAGGGCCTCTCCCCTCAGGTGGGGGAGCATCCTCCTGTAGAGCCTCTCATCCCTCTTATCGATTATTTCCTCGCAGCGGGTCGGGAAATAGCGCATGCTGCGGAGAGCGGCCTCCACGTCTCCCTTCTCGTAGTTCTCCCTGAAGCCCCTCAGCATCTTCTTCCATTCCTCCACCCTTCCCAGGAACTCCTTTATCCTCTCATGGGGCATCCTTCTCAAGGCCTCGAGCTGTTCCTCCTGGGTCTCAAGGAAATAGACGGGCTTATCCATGGACCTGGACATCTGCAGGGCCTCCACCTCCATGGAATGCTTCCATCCCATCTTCTCAAGGTATCCCAGCCAGATGGCCAGGAACCCCGCCCATGGCTCAAGGGTCTTCGCCTGGGAGTAGATAAGGTCCCCGGTGTCCACCTTGGCGAAGTCCGTGCACAGCACAACCCCCACCTCCTCCCTAACCTTCCTGGCCGTCTCTTGGTCCAGCAGGTCGCCGAGGGATTCGTCTCTGGCGGCTACGTCGGGATAGAAGGGATCGACGTTTCCCTCGAAGACAACCCTCTCCACCCCTGGGATGAATTCCTCCAGGAATGCCTTATATGATACTGGAAAAAAATGAGGGGCGCCCAGGAGGTAGGACCTCCTGCACCCTGATTCAACGGTCCACAGGGCCTTGACCCTGGCACGTCGAAGACGCCTCCAGAGAAACCCGGGCATGGACTTAGAAGCACATCAGAGCCGTGGCTTCATCTATCTTGGCCTGGATCTCGCTGAAGGGAACTACCTCAATGCTTATCTCGGCCCCCATCTCGGTGGCGTCGACGAGCCTGTCCTTGGAGATGCCGAACTTCTCCAGGTCCTCCTTGCACACCATCACGGGCACGTCGCTCAGGAGCAGATTCCTGAGGTGCTGCTCGGTGCTGGTTATGTCCCAGTGGTCCATGGATTTCTGGTCTTTCAGGCAGTTCAGCACTCCGTCGCCCACGAAGGCCACGGTGGTCTTGACCTCCTCGTCGATGTGCAGCTCCGTCAAGGGGCCCGCGAGGGCATGGGTCAGGGCGAGCTTCGGGTTCTCGCTCTTATACGGGGGCGTCTGGACCAGGAATAGTATGCTCAGTCCCATCTCACTCCCTCCCTATGTGAAGCAGCCTGTCACCCTTGGCTCCATAGGCCAGATACCAGTCCATGGAGGTATAGGTGACGCCGTCTATCGCCTTCTCCTTAGGCACGCCCCTGGCCATGGCGCATGCCTCACACACAACCACCTTAAGGCCCTTGTCTATCAGCTCAGGGAGCATCACCCCCGGATGGGAGTAGTCCTTGAACTCCTTCTGGTCCTTATTCACCAGCACCGTGGAGTTGCCCGAGAGCCACAGGTTGACCTCGTGCCCCTTATCCAGGGCGGTGGCTGCCAGCTTCACCACGAAGTCCAGGTTCATGGAACCCACGAGGGAAGCGAATGTTCCTATCGTCAGTATCCCCATCTCGTCTACCTCCTACAGCCAGGCCAGCTTCTCATAGTCGTTCATTATAAGATCCACCAGATCTGACATGGATATGACCTTGGCTCTGTCATCCACCTCGTCTCCGGAGAATCCCCTCGTCTCCAGGTCCTCGTTCAGCACGTAGACCGTCGCTCCTTCTTTCTCGAGAACGGCAGACGGGCTGCCGCCCTCTTTCAGCACCGCGTGATAAACGCCGTTTTCCACAAGGAAGACCCCGAGGTTAGAGGCTGTCACCCTATCCAGGGTCTCCTGGTTAAATCTCAAGTCACTCACAAACAAGGCTAGGTTCATAGCATCACCTCACACCCAGAAAAAAGAACGGCGGTCTAGTATATAAATTTATTCAGGAAAAAAACTATATGACCCTAGGTTGATTTTGGTATATGGTGGATTTCCTGAAGAAGTACTTCATAGAGCCCATCTACACGGGCACAGGGTACAACGTGGTTAATACCATCGTCTACGGCCTCCTCCTTGGGGTGGGCATCCTCCTGTCATACAGGATTATTCAGAGATTCGGGATCCGGATAGACGGCGCCTTTCTCCTGGGGATCCTGCCATTCCTCATCCTGGGCTCAGTCCTTCGCGCCCTGGAAGACGCCTCTCTGCTCCCTAAGTCGGCCTTCTTCATCACCCCGGGGATATTCTTCACCATCTTCACCCTGACCATCCTGGCGCTCACCGCGGCCGCCCTCCTTAAGAGCCGGGGAATCCCCCTCCACATCTCCCTCGCCCTCATAGGCGTTGTCCTGCTGGTGTACCCCGTGTTCCTCATCCTCCAAAACATATACATCTACTCCCCTCTTTTCTACGTGACCCTGACCCTGATAGCCTCCACCGGCGTGATAATCGGGGCTATACGGCTCCTGAGGATCGACTACATGAACTCTGGCTGGGTGTACGCCATAGTCGCCGCCCACATGCTGGACGCCAACGCAACGGTGGTGGCTGTGGAGCTGTATGGCTACTGGGAGGAGCACTACTTCGAGGGGGCTCTGATAGATTTCCTGGGCACCGGGCTGATAATTTATCCCCTCAAGGTTATCGTATTGTTTACCGTTATCTATGTTATACAGAAAACCCTGGAGGAGGACAACGCCGTCAAGTTCTGGTACCTGGCCCTCTTCATACTCGGCTTTTCCCCGGGGCTGAGAGACCTGTTGAAGGTCATGCTTGTGGGATAGTATGAGGACCATGATTCTGGCCCACGGCGACACCGACGGGGTGTGCGCCGCAGCCCTCATCAAGGCCCTTCACCCGGAGGCAGATCTCTGGATCACCAACCCGGTGGGTCTTCTCAGGGACCTTGAGGGGGAGACTGGACGGGTCTACATCTGCGACGTCGCCATAAGCGAGAGCGACAGGGAAGAGCTCTTCGATGCCTTCCGAGGCCTGCCTGAGGTCGTGTATATAGACCATCACCCCCTGCCCATAGGGGTGGTCTCGGGGGATCTTCCCTGCTCCCAGGTTTACTGGAACACCCTGGCCTCCACCTCCGAGCTCGCCTACAGGCTGGTGGGGGGCAGCCTGGACAGGGAGATGAGCAGGGTCGCCCTCTTCGGCGCCATCTCAGACTACTGCGACGAAACAGCCTTCGTGCGAAACATGCTCGACGCCTTCGACAAACGCACCATATACATGGAGGCAGGGCTTCTATCCCAGGGCCTGGGGGAGGCCATGGGGGACAACGCCTTCAAGAAAAAAGTCGTGGAGGAGCTCTCCAAGGGCAGGACGCCTAGCGAGATAAAGGGGCTTCCGGAGAAGGCGTTGAAGGCGACGAGGAAGGAGTGGAGGCTGTACGAATACGTTAAGAACCACGTTAAAGAGCGGGACGGCCTGGCCATGGTGGAGAGGCTTCCCAGGGGATACTCCCCCACCAAGGCCGCGAAGTTCGCCATAGGAGTTACTGGGCTCCCCCTGGGGATGAGCTGCGCCCTGAAAAACGCCTACGTGGACATAAGCCTGCGCAAGAAGACGGGCTTCCACCTGGACCTCAACGTTCTCCTGAGGACCCTCGCACCCCGCTTCGGGGGCTCCGGAGGAGGGCACAGCAGCGCCGCCGGGGCCCGCATTCCCCTGGAATTTTTCAACGATTTTCTGACGGCTCTTTCCCGGGAAATAGTGCTATGATACGCTTCGTCAGGAAGCCCTTCACAGAGGAGGAGAGCCTGGGCTGTCTCGAGAGGTACGTGAGGGAGTGGTTCAGCCGAAGCTTCAGGGAGCTGACCCCTCCCCAGAGGTACTCCTTCAAGCTCATTTCCCGGGGTAACAACGTCATAATAACCGCCCCCACGGGCTCCGGCAAGACCCTCGCCGGCTTCACCGCCATCCTCAGCGAGCTCTTCAAGATGGGGGAGAAGGGACGCCTCAGGGACAGCGTGTACTGCATCTACATCTCCCCCCTCAAGGCCCTCGACAACGACGTGAAGAAAAACCTCATGGTGCCCCTGGTGGAGATCAGGAAGATAGCCGAGGAGATGGGGGTGGATCTCCCGGAGGTGAGGATAGCCGTGAGAACAGGGGACGTGCCCCCAGAGGAGAAGCAGAGACAGCTCAGGAACCCTCCCCATATCCTTATCACAACCCCGGAGAGCCTGGCCATCCTCCTCAACGCCCCCAAGTTCTCGTCCCACCTGAAGACCGTGCGCTGGGTGGTGGTCGACGAGATCCATGAGCTGGCCAACAACAAGAGAGGAATCCATCTCAGCCTGAGCCTTGAGCGCCTCCGAGAGCTGGTGGACAGGGACTTCACCAGGATAGGCCTCGGAGCAACCCTCCATCCCCTGAAGGAGGCGGCCAGGTACCTCGTGGGATACGAGAACGGCGCCGAGAGAAGCTGCAGGGTGGTGGACGTGAGCTGGTACAAGCCCTATGACCTGAGGCTCCTCTGCCCCGTGGAGGACCTCATCCACGCCAGCGCCGAGGAGCTTAACAGGGAGCTGTACCGCCTCCTGGACAGGCTGATCAGGGAGCACAAAACAACGTTGATATTCACAAACACCCGGAGCGGGACCGAGAGGGTGGTGTTCAACCTCAAGGACAAGTACGGCTACACCGACGAAACCATAGGCGCCCACCACGGCTCTCTGTCCAGGGAGATACGCCTCGACGTGGAGGACCGCCTCAAGCGGGGCCTCCTGAAGGCGGTGGTCTGCTCCACGTCCCTGGAGCTCGGCATAGACATCGGCTACATCGACCTAGTGGTGCAGATAGGCTCCCCAAAGAGCGTGACCCGGGCGGTGCAGCGCATCGGAAGGAGCGGCCACCGCTTCAGGGACATCGCCAGGGGAAGGATCATCGCCCTAGACAGGGACGACCTGGTGGAGGGGGCTGTCATGCTTAAATGCGCCATGGAGAGGCGCCTCGACGAGATAACCATACCCCGGAACTGCCTGGACGTCCTGGCCCAGCACATCGTGGGGATGGGGCTGATGAAGAAGTGGCGGGTCGACGAGGCCCTGGAGGTTATCAGGCGCAGCTATCCGTACCACGACCTCCCCAGGGAGACCTTTATATCCCTCCTCCACTACTTAGCGGGGCACTACGCCGAGCTGGAGGACCGCCGGGTCTATGGAAAGATATGGTTCGACGAGGAGGAAGGGGTCTTCGGACGGCGGGGAAGGTATACACGGGTCATATACTACCTCAACCTCGGCGCCATCCCGGACGAGGTGAAAATAGACGTCTATCAGCTCCCCGGTAAGCACTACGTGGGAGGAATCGAGGAGGGCTTCCTGGAGCGCCTCAAGCCCAAGGACATCTTCGTCCTGGGAGGGAGGCTCTACAGGTTCAGATACGCCCGGGGCATGCGCTGCTACGTCGAAGCCGCCCCCAGGGAGGCCCTGCCCACCATCCCCGCCTGGTTCTCCGAGATGCTTCCCCTGAGCTTCGACCTGGCGGCGGAGATACGGAAGTTCAGGGAGGAGATGAGGAGGAGGCTGCGGAGGGGGGAGCGGGAGGGGGAGATAGTCCCCTGGCTCCTGGAGAACTATCCCGTCGACGAGTACTCCGCCAGGTCCATATACTCCTATTTCTATGAGCAGTACAGCTACTCTATCATCCCGGGGAAGAAGGAGCTCCTGGTGGAGGAGACCCGGGACCTCGAGGGCCGCCGATTCCTGGTCTTCCACAGCCTCTTCGGGAGAAGAACCAACGACGCCCTCTCCAGGGGATTCGCCCTCGCCGTGGTCAAGCAGATAAGGCACAGCGTCGGCGTGATGATAAGCGACAACGGCTTTGCCCTTCGCCTGCCAGAGAAGAGAAAGGTGAACCTGGACAGGGCTCTGAGAAAGCTGTGGGAGATCGACCTGGGGGAGCTGCTGAAGGCCAGCGTACGGAGGACAGAGCTCATGAAGCGGCGGTTCAGGCACTGCGCAGCCAGGAGCTTCCTCGTGCTGCGGAACTACAAGGGCTACAAGATAAGCGTGAGCAGGCAGCAGCTGAACTCCCAGACCCTCCTCAACGTCTGCGAGGAGGTGGACAAGGACTTCCCGGTGATAGCCGAGACATACCGGGAGATCCTGGAGGATATAATGGACATAGACAGGGCAAGGCTTGTGTTGGAGCAGATACGCCGCGGCGGCCTGAAGATCGTTGAGGCCAAGACAGATGTTCCCTCACCCTTCGCCCACAACCTAATCATCCTCGGGGAGGCCGACATCATCCTCATGGAGGACAGGAAAAAAAGGCTCCTCGAGCTCTACAACGCGGTGATGGAGCGCATAAGGGCCAGGGAGGAATACACGGCCCCTAGTCCTCGATGATCCTCTCCACGGCCCTGACCTTGTCCCCCGGGTTAAGCCTCATGAGCTTCACCCCCTGGGTGTTCCTCTTCAGCTTCGAGATGCCCTCCACGGGGAGCCTTATAGCCATTCCCTGGGAGCTCATGAGCACCAGCTCGTCCTCGTCCTTAACCCCCTTGATCTCCACCACGGGGCCGTTCCTGGGGCTCGTTATTATGTTTTTAACCCCCTTGCCCCCGCGTTTCTGCAGGGGGTACTCCCCTAGGGGGGTGCGTTTGCCGTAGCCGTTCTCGGTTACAGCGAGGATGGTTATCTCCTCTTTAGTGGTGACCATGCCCACCACCCTGTCATCGCCCTCGAGCTTGATCCCTATCACCCCCGATGCGGCTCTCCCCATGGGCCGGACATCCTTCTCCGAGAACCTTATGGCCTTCCCGTTCCTGGTCCCCAGGACCACCTCGCAGCCTCCGTCTGTAAGGGCCACGCTAACAAGCTCATCCCCCTCCAGGAGGTTAATAGCTATTATCCCTGTCCTGCGGATGTTCCTGAAGGCCGTTAACGGGGTCTTCTTAACCCTGCCCTGCCTGGTGGCCATGAGGAGGTAGTGCTCCTCGTCGAACTCCTTGATGGGTATGCAGGCGGTTATCTGCTCCCCCTCCTCAACCTCCAGGAGGTTCACTATGGCCTTGCCCCTTGCGTAGCGGCCGCCCTCAGGTATCTCGTAGACCTTCTTAAGGTATACCCTGCCCCTGTTGGAGAAGAAGAGGAGATTGTCATGGGTGGATGCCACGAAGACGTCGGAGACGAAGTCCTCCTCCTTGGTCTCGATGCCGATTACGCCTTTTCCACCCCTCCTCTGGCTCCTGTAGGTGTCGGCCGGGAGCCTCTTTATGTATCCCCTGTTGGTGATGGTGACTATGACGTCCTCCTCCGCTATCAGGTCCTCAAGGGTAAGCTCCGGCGCCTCCTCAAGGATCTCTGTCCTGCGCTCGTCGCCGTACCTCTGCCTCAGCTCTGTGAGCTCCTCCTTGATTATGCCGAGGACCTTCTCCTCGGAGGCGAGAACCTCCCTCAGCCAGGAAATCCTCTCCAGGAGCTTTTTGTGCTCCTCCTCTATCTTATCCCTCTCCAGGGCGGCGAGCTGCTGAAGCCTCATGTCCAGGATGGCCTTGGCCTGGACCTCTGAGAGGGTGAAGGCACCGAGGAGGGCCTTCCTGGCGTCCTCCGCGGTCTTCGATGCCCTGATTATCTTAATGACCCTGTCTATATTCGCAAGGGCGAGC
>JALUUU010000056.1 GCA_027021185.1 archaeon
TGCTTCGAGTACGCCGCCAAGACCCTGGAGATAGCTGAGAAATACAGGAAAGGCGAGCCCTGGGAATACCTGGAACCACCAGAATTCAGAGGATAGAGGGGATACTTCCCCATTTTTTTATTTTTAAACAGTGAGGGATAGCTTTGAAAGCGGATAAAGTAATTGATCTGAGGGGGCTCACATGCCCTGGCCCTATTCTTCAAACAAAGAAGGCAATAGACGAGCTCGAGCCTGGCCAGGTCCTAGAGATATGGGGCACGGATCCCGGGACAAAGAGCGACATGCCTGCCTGGGCAAAAAGAGCCGGCCATGAGTTTCTAGGGGTCGAAGACGCAGGAGACTACATGAAGTTCTACGTCAGAAAGAAAAAATAGCGAACATGCCTCCTGTTTACAGATCAACCGTATACCCATAGAATTATGAGGAGGGGAAAGGAGACGGGTTATTTGGTTCTAGCGTGTTTTTTCTAATTTCTTCAGCTCATCATCCGTCAGCCTGATCTCCGCGATTTTCACAGATTCCCCGGCTCTGGAGATGTATCTCAGTTCTCCGGGGATGTAGCTGAGGCTGCCCAGGTTTTTCCTGTGGAGCATGCCCTGGGCGTAGGTGATGACGTCTCCGGTGTCTCCGCAGCATCTCCCCAGGAGCACCCTGAGCCTGGCCACTATCTTCTTCTCCTCCATGTCCATGGGGGGGCTATTGGCGTGGCTGATTTTTATTTTTTAGGTCATCCCAGAGGATTCTTCCTATAAATCAGACACTCGTTACATTAGTGGAGTAGGTTAGGAGTGATTTATTGAGGCGAAGAAAATTTAAGAAGAAAAGGTTAAAGCACAACAAACCTAATCTGGCAAACAATAAGAGAAAAAGAATGCTCAACATGCATAGTGTACGAATTTTCAACTATGACCTCAAGGATCTTTTAAGTAAACTCCCTGAGGAAACGGATAGAGGGCCTCTGTTTGCATCTATTTTTTCGAAGGCTTCGAATATCGGCATCGATGAGGCTGAGGAGTTCGTTAAAGCCAAGACAGAGGAGGGCATAATCCCCAAGAGCCTCTCGAATGAGCTCAATGCCCTGCTGAACAGGCACAGCAGATATAGATAGAGGTATGTAGTTTAGCAGGAAGGTTTGTTTATTTTTATCAGAATCCATTTTTAAAGGAGGTGAGAAACGTGGCTACCGGTACTGTAAAATTTTATAACAGGACTAAGCGCTTCGGCTTTATTCAGCAGGACGAAGGCGAGGACGTTTTTGTTCATGAGTCTGGCATCATAGGCGAGCCTATAAACGATAACGACCGAGTAGAGTTCGACGTTGAAGAAGGCCCTAAGGGCCTGAGAGCCGTGAACGTTAAAAAGATTTAATTCGGATATCGCGTCCCCGTATTCTTTTCTTTTTCATGGAAAGGGAAAAGAATGCTTTTTAATTTTTATTTAAGGTCATCGGCATCTTCTTATCCTGGTTTTCGCTGAGTTATCACGGTTATAACCCCCGCTATCGCCACCGCTCCGCCCAGGTAGAAGATGGGCGCTGAGGTGGAGCCCAGGATTCTCCCCTCAAGGATCATCGTCATCACAGGGCTCAGGGCGAAGATCACTCCGGCGCTGGTCGGGTTCGTCTGTTTTATCCCCTGGAAGTAGAGGAGATACGCGAGGAAGGTGTGGAGGAAGCCCATTGTCCCGGCTATGAGCAGGGCATTGGGGGACATGTTTAAGGGGGTCGACAGGGAGAGGGGCAGGAACAGCAGGGATGAGAAGCCGAAAAGGAAGGTCAGGCTACTCAGGGGGGTGACGGAGTGCATGACCCTGCTCCCCTGCACTATAAAGTATCCCCACGTCAGGGCCGCAAGGAGCTCCATAGCATCGCCTAGGACTAGATGGGAGAAGGGGTAGTGGGAGTATAGGATTATCATGGAGCCCAGGGCCGTGATGAAGACGCCCGCGGCTTTTATGCGTCCTATGTCCTCCTCCCTCATGGCGTATACGAGGAGCAATACAAACACCGGGGCAAGGCTCTCCAGGAGCTGGGCAGCGGATGCCGTGGTGTAGGCGAGGCCCAGGTGGTAGAAGAAGTAGTTGGCGGCGAGGCCGAAGACGCCTAGGAGAGCCAGGTTCCCCAGGTTGGATTTCACCTCTCCAAGCCTGTTCCCCCTTAGCATTAGGAAAAGTAGGAAGGCGATCAACAGCCTGAGCTCGATGAGCCACATCGGGGACATGCCCTGGGCATAGGCCACCTTGGCGAATATAGGGGTGGTGCTCCATATCCCTGAGGCGGCGAGGAGAAGGAGAATGCCTCTGTCCATGTGTAAATTAAAAAGTTGAATCTTCGTTTTAAATAGTTTCCACGTTGATCACTTTTCCCGCGCCCTCGGCAACCCTTTATATTTCGAGGGGAAGGAAAGGAGGGGTTGTGGAAAAAGCTATGAATATGGAGGCGGCTAATATAGGAGAGATAAGAATGGAGTTGGAGGAGATCATCACAAAAATAGTCGGTGAGACCGGGATGGGGGAGGAAGAGGTTCAGGCCAGGATAGAGGAGAAGCAGAAAGAGCTGGGGGGGCTTGTAACCCCTATTGGAGCGGCCCACATAATAGCCAACGAGGCAGGCATCAATCTGCTGGAGGGATACTCCAAGACAAGCGACCTAAAAATTGAGAACATAATCCCCGGCATGGCGAGCGTTGACATAGCCGGGAGGGTGACGAGGATCTTCCCGGCGAGGGAGTTCGAGAGGAAGGACAAGAGCAAGGGTAAAGTCGCCTCCGTAATCCTGGCAGACGAAACAGGCAGCATTAGGGTGGTTTTCTGGGGGAAACACGTCGACCTTCTTGAGGAGGGTAAGATAGAGGAGGGGGACGTGCTCCGGATAAAGAAGGCGTATACCAAGGAAAACATTAACGGAGAGGCAGAGGTCCATCTCGGGATGAGGGCGAGGGTCGTAATAAACCCAAAAGATGTTTCAGAGGACGAGATCCCCATGCCGGAGGGCAGGCGGAAGAAAATAAAGGAACTAGAGGAGGGGATGGGGAGCGTGGATGTCGTGGCCAAGGTGCTGCGGATATACGATGTCCGGGAGTTCGAGAGGGAGGATAAGACCCGGGGAAAGGTTGTTAACCTGTTGATAGGGGATGAAACCGGCGTGGCCAGGCTCGCCTTGTGGGATGATGACGTTGCCCTGGTTGAGGAGGGTAAGATAGAGGAGGGGGATGTGCTGAAGATCCTCAGGGGCTACGTCAAGTTCAGGTTTGGGGAGCCGGAGGTTAACGTGGGCAGGTATGGCAAAGTAGTGATAAACCCTGGTGAGGAAGTGGAGGCCGTTCAGGATATAAGGCCGGCTCCATGGGCCG
>JALUUU010000057.1 GCA_027021185.1 archaeon
CTCTCCCCTGCGGTAATTGCTGCCCCTGGGAACCACTTTTGTACCCTTCGATATGGGTATTCCATAGAGGCTTCTTCCCTCAACCCGGGCATCCTCCAGGCGGAGGACACAGTCAGCACCGGGGGGAAGGAAAGCCCCAGTTGCTATGTAAACAGCCTCGCCTCTCTCGAGCCTCTTGAGAGAATCGTAGGGATCACCGGCATATACGCTTCCCTCTATCCGCAGGGGATACCTGGCCGCGTCCTCGCTCCTCATAGCGTAGCCGTCGTAGCTGGCCGTGTCTCTGGGAGGAGAATCTTCTGGGGCCACGACATCTTTGGAAAGGTCTCTCCCAATGATTGAAAGATCAACCACCGAGTTCTCGACGCCTCGGTTGTAGTAGTACGTATCCCTCAGGTTCTGGATTATTTCTCTGGCTCTCTCGAGGGTGACAAGCTTCTCCATATCCCCGGCCTTGGTAAATGATTCTATTTAAAATTAGTAGATAATTAAACAAATCTAGTAAATAAATCTTTCTATGAGGAAAAACTTCACGCCTTCTGAGGCCTTTCCTTGGATTTGCAGTTCAGGTCTATGCAGCTGAGCACCCTTCTGTTTTTGAACCTGACTCTGACAAGGGGCAGGCCGCAGACTTTGCACTTCATGTTCGTGGTCTCAACGGAGTTATTTTGAGGCAGGGGGAAAGAAGTGGAGCACCGGGGATAATTGCTGCATCCCACAAATACCTTCCCTGTTTTCCGGGACTTTATTTTCCTCAGAGTCCCGCCGCAGGAAGGGCATTCACCCACAACGTACTTCATCCTCTCCTTTTCCATCAGGGCCTTCTTGAGTTTCCGGCCTATCGCCTCCTCCTTCTCCTTGAATTCCTTCATTATCCGGATAAGTTTCTCTCTAGCCTCCTGCAGAACACTGTCTTTGTCTATCTTCCCCGCCCTGATAGCCTCGATCTTCTCCTCAAAGCTCCTGGTGAGCTCCTCGCTCAATAGCTCAGGAACGTTTTCTCGCAGGGCCTCTATAACTCCGTGGCCAAATTCTGTGACCCTGATGGGGTTGTCTTTGACGTACTCCCTCCTGTAGAGGGTGTCCACTATCTCGGCCCTCGTGGCCTTAGTCCCCAGGCCGCGCCTCTCCAGCTCTTTAACCAGGGAAGACTGGTTGTACCTCGGAGGGGGCCGGGTCTCTTTTTCCGCCATTTCTACGCCCTCTACCCTGAGGACCTGCCCCTCTTCGATGGGAGGAAGGACGAGGTCTTTGAACTTAACATAAGGATACAGCGCCGTCCATCCCTCATCCAGGGTGACGACTCCTGTGAATAGGTACGGCTCCCCTCCGAGAGAGCATCGCACTGTGAGCTCCTCTCTCTCAAGGGGATCGCCGAAGAGGGTTATGAACCTGTGCACCACGAGCTTGTAGAGGTTGGCCGATTCACGGGTAAGCTTTTTGGGAAGGTTCCCTGTTGGGTAAATAGCTGGATGGGCTGGGTCTTCCTTGTTTCCCTGCATCGGCCTAAGCCTATCTTTTGCCAGGACCTTCCCCACCCCTGGGGCAAACTCCCTTGAGCCGGCCAGAGACTTCAGGATACGCCTGTATCCTATTGCGGCCGGAAGCTTCTGAGACGACGTGCGGGGATAAGATATGTATCCTCCCTCGTAGAGAGCCTGGGCCAGGTCCTGGGTTTTCTTAGGAGAGTAGCCGAAGCAGCGGTACGCCTCTGCCTGAAGCCCCCCCAGGTCGAAGGGTGCCGGTGGCAGCCTGCGGAGGACGCGTCTACCCACTTTTTCAACGACGGCTTTATCAACCCTGGAGCTGGAATAAATCTTTTCTGCCGTCTCCTTACTGAAGATCCTGCCCTCGGCGTGCTGAGCCCTTATCTTCACCCCCTCGGCCACCAGGTCGGCGTAGAGCTCCCAGTACTTCTTGGGCTTGAATCTGGATATCTCCTCCTCCCTGGCCACGAGAATTGCGAGGGCAGGTGTCTGCACTCTGCCTGCGCTTATGGTGGCGAAGGAGTTGGCCTTTTTAAGGGCCTTGGTCAGGGCCCGGGATGTATTAATGCCCCAGTACCAGTCCATTATGTGCCTGGCCTCGCCAGCGCTTACTAAGTTGTAGTCAACCCGGAGAGGGTTTTTGTAGGCCCTGAGAAGCTCGTCCTTGGTTAGAGTGGAGAACTTCATCCTGTGGATCTCCCTGTTTCCCGGGGAACATGCGTATTTCAAGACGTTGTGTCCCAGAACCTCTCCCTCGATGTCGTAGTCTGTGGCCAGATAGAACTCCTCTGCCCCGGCGGCCAGCTCCGACAAGGTCTTGAGGTACTTTTTGACGTAGCTCTTGCTCTTATCCACCTTATAGATGGGCACCCATTCTACGTCGAAAAGCGGATAGTCCCAGGAAGATTTTTTCTGAGCAAGGGAAAACAAGTGCCCCGCGGCCGAGGCTATGGCTATCTCGCTGCCGTTCTCCTTGAACTCGTAGTAAACCACGCCGTGTTCCTTTTTCTTTGCATGCCCCGGGAACAACACTGAGGCTATTCTCTGGCTAACCCTGGGCTTCTCTGTGATAATCAAGGCCCGCATCGTTAAACCTTCCGTAATATTTTTAACATAAATAAAGAATAGCTATTGTGCCATGAAACTCGCTTCTAGGTTGACGCAGCTCCCCCCCTACCTATTCGCGGAGCTGGACAGGAAAACTGCACTTATGCGCAGCAAGGGGGCAGACGTTATAACCTTCGGGATAGGAGACCCTGATCTACCCACTCCTGAGCACATAATAAAGGCCTGCTGCGATGCGGCCAAGGATCCTGTGAACCACCGCTACCCCAGCTATGAGGGCATGCTCGCCTTCAGAGAAGCCGTGGCCCAGAGGGTGTTGAGGGACAGGGGGATAAAGGTGGATCCGGAAAAAGAGGTAATAGCCCTCATAGGCTCTAAAGAGGGGATCCATAATATTCACTTCTCCCTCGTGGAGGCCGGGGATGTTGTTCTATACACCGACCCAGGGTATCCCGTGTACAGGACGGGGGCCGTATTTGCGGGGGCCGAGCCTTATCCCCTGCCCCTTAGGGAAGAACGGGATTTCCTCCCAGACCTTGAAGCAGTTCCAAAGGAGAAGGTGGAGAGGGCAAGGATCCTCTGGTTGAATTATCCTAATAACCCCACGACAGGTGTCGCAGACAAAGGTTTCTACAGGGAAGTAGTTGAATTTGCCCAGGACAATGACATAGTGGTGTGCAGCGATGAGGCCTACTCCAGGTTCACCTTCGACGGCTATAAGGCGGTATCGTTCCTAGAGGTGGAAGGGGGCATGGAAACGGGGATAGTTTTTGACT
>JALUUU010000058.1 GCA_027021185.1 archaeon
TACATAGCAACTGGGGCTTTCCTCCCCCCCGGTGCTGACTGTGTCCTCCGCCTGGAGGATGCCCGGGTTGAGGGAAGAAGCCTCTATGGAATACCCATATCGAAGGGTACAAAAGTGGTTCCCAGGGGCAGCAATTACCGCAGGGGAGAGGTAATTCTCAGGAAAAAGTCCAGGATCCGTCCCCAGGAATACGGAATCCTGAAGGGGCTAGGCGTTGAGGAAGTGGAGGTATACCTGAAGCCGCGGGTTGCCGTTCTTGCCACGGGAAACGAGATAGCCTCAGGGACCCTGAGAGACGTTAACTCCCACGTCGTCATGGCCTATATGCATACCTGGGGATGCGAGACGGCCTATTTAGGGGCCGTGAGAGACGAGTACGAAAGAGTGAGAGACGCCCTGCTCCAGGGAGCGGAGAATTTCGACTGCGTCGTAACCAGCGGCGGTGTGAGCGTGGGCAGAAGGGATTATGTCCTCCGGGCCCTGGAGGAGCTCGGGGATGTGTGGCTGTATAAAGTCAAGACCAGGCCTGGGAAGCCCTTTGCCGTCGGGGTTGTTAATGAGACCCCTGTTTTTGCCCTGCCTGGAAAGCCCACAGGTGCCTTGGTGGCCACCATTCTCCACCTGCGGGGTTATTTCCTCGGGATCCAGGAGGAACCCCACATTAAAGTAAGGATAACTGAGGACGTTCTCCTATCCAGAACCGATACCGATTCCTCGGACATGGCTAATTTAGTATTCGTAAGCCTTGAGAACGGATACGCGAGGCCCGTGGGCTTCGAGGGCAGTGCCATGCCCCTGATAAAAAAAGGCGAGAAATACAACGTCTCGGCAATAGCCGCAAATCTTCGCAGCGCCCTGGTAGATGGCTACGCCATAATTGAGCGGGACACGGGTCGCGGAGAGGAGATAAGGGTGCATTTCTTTACATGAGGTGGTGGTTGTGGAGTTAAAGAAAGACGAAATTGTGGAGCTGGCGGAGAGGCTGCACGGCCATCTGGCTCCTGGCATTGCCCTGGGAATACATATGTCCAGGATAGCTCTTCGCAGGCTCAGGACGAAAAGAGGCAGCAAGAAGCTCATAGCGATAAGCGAAACTGCACGGTGCCTCGCTGACGGGATGCAGGCGGCTACCGGAGCTACCTTGGGACATGGAAATGCATTCATAGAGAACTACGGCAAGCTTGCCTTAACCGTGGGCAGGTCGGATACGATGCTGGGCTACCGCGTGGCCCTACGGGGCGATGCATGGAGACAGTCAGCCCTCCTAAGAAAATGGATGCTGAGGGAGGGCAAGCTCACAAGAGAGGAGGAGTATGAGCTCGCAGACATACTCCTCAGCCTTAGCGAGAGATATTTCGATATAACACCCGTTAAGATAGAGCTTTCAACTTTCTTCGAGAACTCCCCTATCGTGCGCTGTTCCAGGTGCGGCGAGGGGGTGCCGGAAGCATTGATCATAGGCGAAGACGGGACAAGGACGTGCAGAA
The DNA here is from genome assembly GCA_027021185.1 of archaeon. Taxonomy (GTDB): domain Archaea; phylum Hydrothermarchaeota; class Hydrothermarchaeia; order Hydrothermarchaeales; family JALUUU01; genus JALUUU01. Next base: position 1,488 of record JALUUU010000058.1, read on the forward strand.
GCTGTGCGGGTGTTGGCTACTACCGCATTAAACAAGCCCTCGCATAATCCCCCGCCATCCCCTAGGGATTAGTTAAACACCGCCCTTCAGAGCACCACCACCTCACCCTTTCTGGTGATGGCCACTTCGATCTCCTCACGTACCATCCTCCCCTTTATCTTTTCTCCGGCTTTTTCCTGTATCAGGGCGGCGAGGGAGGGAAAGTTGTGGGAAATCCATATCCCTGTCTCATCTGCCTGGCGGTATATCTCCCGAACCACGTCGTTTAGGTCGCTCTTGGGTGGAATCACGATCCTTATAGGCGCTTCCAGGATTTTTACGAGCTGAAGGGTTTTCTGGGCCCGCTTTATATTCTCACGGGCCTTTTTCTCCGTGGCCGAGACATTGGCGTCCGTAGTCCCCAGGCGCCTGGCGATCTCAGAGGTACTAAGGCCCATGGCCTTTAGCTTTAGCACCTCTATCTGGCGTTCCGTTAGTATGGTGTCTCTGCTCATAGCCCCAGCCACGACGAAAGGAATTTTTCAGCCATATCATTAAGGGCGTCTATGTTTCCCTCTGTGTTTCTCACTATCTCATCTCCCCGTCCCTCGTCCAGATCCTTTACCCAGTCCCTCACCATCTCCTCGGTGATCTCAAGATGAAACTGGAGGGCATAGCTGGATCCGTATCTGAAGGCCTGGTTCTCGTACATATCCGAGGCGGCTAAGTGCCTCACCTTATTGGGCAGGGTGAAGGTGTCGCCGTGCCAGTGAAAGGCAACAAACTCTGAGGGAAGCCCTCCCGTTACGTCGTCTTTCTTCCCCTCCTCTGTGAGCCGCACAGGTAGCCAGCCCAATTCCTTCGCCCCCCCGGGGAATACCCTTCCCCCCAGGGCCCTGGCCATTAGCTGGGCTCCGAGGCAGATTCCCAGGACGGGGACACCCAGGGATATGGCTCTGCGTATATACCTTGTCTCCTCCGTGATGAAGGGGTATTTATCCTCCTCGTAGACGCCCATGGGGCCTCCCAGAACTATTAATTGTGAAAACCCCTTGATGGATGGGAACCCTGCGGGAGTTGTGTATTGATAGGGGATTCCCTGCTCTTCCAAGATATGCTCAAAATAGCCTAGATGCTCTCCGGGAGCGTTCTGTATAGCTAGGATCTTATCAGCCATGGCTCATTTAGCTCCGGGACTCACTTTTCAAGGCCTTTCAGGGTCCTGATGGCCCGCTGCCCCATGGGGCTGAGAGAGTATTTCTTTTTCTCGTCCTGCTCCACAACACCCTCTGACTTAAGTTCTCGGAGGTGGAAGCTGAGCTTTGTCCCGTCTTTTATCTTCAGGATCCTTTTGATATCCGTAAACCGCGTCTTTCCCCGGCTGTAAAGCAGCTCGGCGATGTTTTTCCTTATGGGGTTAGACAAGGCCTTCAGCACGCCCTCAGAGGGGATCTCTTCTGGTTCAAAAAGAGGCATCCCCCTTACCTCTTTCAGGACTCTCTGAAGCTCATGGGTCTTTTCCTTGATCTCCTCGTAGAGCCGCGCTTTCTCCACGGCCACGCCGACCTGGCTGGCGAAGCTCTCAAGCCTCTGAGCGTCCTTTTCCCCCAGCATCTTCTTGCTTCCGATACCCAGGATACCTACAACCCTCTCCCCCGAGCATAGGGGAACGCCTATGGCGGATTTGGCCCTGACGATCCTGGATATAACGGGGGCCATGGAGCGTATGAGCTCCCTGTCTGTGTGGCTCTTTATAAGCTCGATTATGTCATAGGTGAGCCATGACCTTCTCGCCTCTACTATCTCTAGCAGCGGGTTGCCCTTGTAGAGAGGGATCTTATAGTTAGCCGCCTTCAGGCCGGTGAGCTTCTCCAGCCTCGAGATAACTGAGTAATCCGCGGAATAATTCTTACATATGAGGTGGGTACCGTCCTCGCTTATCAGGTGGACGGCGCAGTAGTCGTAGCCAAAGGTGTCGGTTATGCCCCTTACCGTCAGCTGGAGGATATCATCCAGGTTCATGGTGCTGTTAAGGGCCAGGTTGATCTCCTGGAGAAGCTGGAGTTCTTTATTGGAGTCCTCGAGTTTTTTCTGCAGGTTAAGCTTCTCGGTGACGTCGTGGAGAACCAGGATTATCCCGAGGAACCTGCCGTCTCGGGAAACCGCCCGGGAAGTTATGCTGTCGTAGAATTTTTTACCCACCTTCAGTATGCCGTGATGAAAATCCATCTTACCGGCGCTGACGTCCTCAATTATCTTAAGGATCTTGCTCTTGCTTGAGCTGGGATGGCACGCAAAAACAGGTTGACCCACGAGATTTGATCTATTGTTATTCTTTAAATTTGAGGCCACCTCTTTGGCAACCTTGTTCATGTAGACTATCCTATGACCGGGGTCTATGAAGATGATGCCTTCGCTGATCCCTTCAAAGATACTCTCCAGCGTTTCCTTGTCCAGAGTTTCTTTTTCCCGTTTTTCAATGCGAATTTCCATTTTCAGGTAGTCTTTATTCTTCAAATAAATAAAGGTTATGAAAATTCAGAGCCCCTAGAGGCGCTTAAATTTATTAATAGATACGGGGGAATGTTATGCCATGCCCCTGGGTTTGACGGTTATCCAAGATTTAGCAGTGGTTCTGGTTCTAGCATTTTTGGCGGCCACTTTTTTTTCAAGGCACAATCAACCCATAATATTGAGTTATCTGCTGGTGGGGACGCTGATAGGCCCCAACGCCCTGAAGATTGTTTCGAACCTGGAAGTGATAAACCTCTTCGCCGACCTCGGGGTCATCCTTCTGATGTTCTCTATAGGCCTGGAGTTTAACCTGAACCGGCTTAAGCGGGTGGGGGCCGTGGCTGTTTTTGCCGGGACGGGGGAGATGCTCTTCATGTTCGGCCTCGGCAATGTAATCGGGCACACCCTGGGATGGCCGTCTACCGACTCAATCTTTCTTGGCGGAGTTCTAGCAATCAGCAGCACGGCCATGATAGCTAAGCTCCTGAAAGATATGAAGAGCTTCAACGAGGAGTATGCCCAGATAATCCTGGGGATTCTCATCGTCCAGGATATAGGCGCCGTTATCCTACTCACCTTCTTTGGAAGCGTTTCCACCCTGGCTACCTTTACCTTTAAAAACGTGCTTCTCACCTTTTTCAATATTCTCCTGTTTTTCCTCATAACCCTCCCCATCGGAATTCACTTCGTTCCCCGCATCATGGACTGGGTCAGGAAAAAGATCCGATCCCAGGAGATCCTCCTCCTCACTGCCCTGGGCTTCTGCTTCGGGCTTGCTATTTTCTCTAGCAGCCGCGGGTTCTCAGTTGCCCTTGGGGCCTTCCTGGCGGGGGTCATAATCGCTGAAGCAAACTGTGACTACGAGATCAGGACGATGATCCGGCCTATAAGGCACATGTTTACCACCATTTTCTTCGTCAGCATCGGCATGCTCTTCGATTTGTCATTGCTGAAGGACTACATCCTCCCCGCCCTGGCCATCTTCGTCTTAGCCGTCCTGGGCAAGGTTCTAAGCTGCAGCCTCGGGACGTATCTGAGCGGGTATCCAGGCAGAACTGCCATGTACGTCGGAATCGGTCTAATCCCCATCGGAGAGTTCTCCCTCGTGATGGCCAAACAGGGACATGACCTGGGTGTGGTGGGCCCCCTCCTGTACCAGGTAACAGTGGCCACCGTAATGCTCACCATCACCGCCACCCCTTATCTCCTGAAGTCCACGCCCAAGATATCGGCCAAGGTCGACGCGTCATCCCCCCAGGTCCTCAAGGAGTTCCTTAAGTACCTGGCGTCCTGGGTAACCCTGTCGAGCTCCCAGCTGCAGTTCGATACTGAGGTTGCGAGAACCTTCAAAAACAAGTTCATCGATATAGTTATCAACATCCTCGTAATAATAACGATATGGCTCCTGGTCTTCGGGGTTAGCGAGTTCGTTCCTCGGCTGCCCGTGGAGTGGCTGGAGGTCAGGACGGCGTCTGCCATCCTGTCTTTTATCCTCTCCCTGCCCTCCGCTTACCTTATCCTGAGGCGCATACAGGAGCTCATAGACCTCTTCCTCAGCGTCCTCGGGAGAAAGTTCGCTATCTTTGATCTGCCCATAGTCAGGAACTCCATAAGGAACGCGGCCTTCCTGGCCGTGGGGATAATAATAGCCCTTAACCTGCTTCCCTTCTTGATGGGCGGCCTGGCCAGATACAGCTACTTCTTCTTGGGCATCCTCATAGTCTCTATAGGCACCGCGGGCTACTTTTTCTGGCAGAATATAACCCGTTTCCAGGCGGAGATGGAGGAGATGATCAGGCGCACGGTCCTGGCTCCAGAGGGCAAGAAAAACGCTAGGTATGGAACCAAGATTATGGAGTCTCTCCTGGAGGGGATCAGGGAGAACAAGATCATAGACCAGGTGGAGATCAGGGATGGCTCGCCGGTCATTGGCATGACCATCGCCGAGACCCGCCTGAGAACCCGGACCGGGACGACCATCCTGAGCATTGAGAGGGAGGGCAAGACGATATATAACCCGGGCCCGGATGAAGTCCTCCTGGCAGGGGACATAGTCGCCCTCCTCGGATCCCCGGAGGAGAGGGAGCAGGCAAGAAGGATCCTTACGGGGGAGTGATGATTTTTTCCGGATCAAAAACGACGGAAAAAGGCCCCTTCCAGTAGGTTATCTTGTATATGCTCACCGTCACCAGAACGTCCTGGAAACTCCTTATAAAGGCGCTCTCTCCTTTCTCCACCACCTGGATGAGGCTCTCTCCAGGGATTTTGGCGTCAATAAATCCCTGGTACTTCTCAGAAAACAGTCTTAAAGCCCCGCGGGACTTCTCCGAGAGCTCCATGGACAGGTCTGTGAGCTTTACCAGCTCCCCCCTGAGCAGGACGCCGCGGTTGTTGAAGGGGTTTTCTCTATCCCTGATGTCCACGGTGAAGGCGAGGCTGTTAACTTCCAGGAGGTTGGAGACTTTCCTGGTTTTACGGTCGGAAATGAAGAACAGCTCATGGGTGTCGAAGGAGTAATAGAAAAACATCGGAGCTATATGGGGGGTGCCGGAGGAGTCGGAGGTGCAGAGGTAACCTATATTCTCCTCCTCAAGGAGCCTCCTGAGGTCTTCTTGAACATCAGCGGGATTCATTTTCACAGCTTTATCCAGATTTTCCTTGACTTGTCCCAGTAGGTCATGCTGTCTATGCTTATCTTAACCACTAGCCGGGAGATAAAGGGCTTAAGCTGCCACGCCAATGGAACGCGGTTCTCCTCTTTCTGATACATCTCAACGTACTGGGGGTACTTGTCCCGGAACATCCTCCTGATACGAAGCATTTTAAAGCCTATTCTCACAGACTCCAGGAAATCGAGCACTTTGGCGTTTCCCTTAATGAGCACCGCCTCCTGCCTGAGCAAGCCCCTCTCGTCCTTGAGATCGGCTAGAAAACAGGCCCGAGGGTTGTTTTTTATTATTTTAATTTTCTTGGAGACCACTGATGTAACTATGTATATGTTAAAGGGGTCGTGGGTAAAGGCCACAGGGGTGAGATGGGGCGCTTTCTTCTCGGGATCGTAGAGGCCGAGCATCCCTATGTCAGCCCTGCTGAGTAAACTGTTGATGTTCCTGGGGAGGGTTTTAAGGAATTTGAGGCTCACCGCGGAGACGGCATACAGGAGAAAAAGGGCGGCTATGTATATTAGGACCACAGCGTTGAGGAAGGGATCGGCAAGGCTGGCCAGGTAGAGGGGGACCGCTATTAGGGCGAAGGAAAGGTTGAGCCTGTCCAGTCTCTCCAGTCTCTGGATGTCTTTGTATGGGAAATACCTTGTTGACGGGACCTTGGTCCTTCGGGATATCATCAGCAGGGAAAGGCTCCTCCAAGCGGCCAGAAGGGCGGTCCAGAGACTAAGAGCCACTCTGTATGAAACCTCCCAGCTTATAAACAACCCGAAGAGAAGGATGACGTAGGTGGGCTTCCCAATCCAGAATATGAAGTAGTGCCAGTCGGTGGACACGTAGTAGGCGATCAGCCCCATGAATATGACCAGGGCTATTACGAGCTCCACATTATCCTCGCTGAACAAGAGTTCCTTGTAGCGTTTCATTATCCGCCTCTCCTCCTTGTTCCGGGGCAGGCTTACGTCGCGGATGTTAGGGGCTATGAAGCTGGCCACCTCAGTCCACAGGGCCAGCATGAATATCATCAGAGTCCCAAGGAGAATAGCCACTAGGGGCACCTCTATAAGGGCCACAAATCCGAGGGCTATCATCTCGAACAAAAGAAGGATGAGGATGGTGGCTTCTGTCGGCTCAGCCTTCGAGAGGAAGGGAAGCCGCCCGTAGAGCTTCTCATAGAACCAGAGCTGCTTCTTCACGTAATCCCTCCCTGTTTAAATCTCCTCCTGAGCTCTATAAAAGCTTACTGTCCCTGATATCCGGGAGAAGCTCGTGGACAGCCTTTTTTACAAAGTCTCTGGTGTAGTAGTCGTCATTCACGACCTCGTTGTTCCATACTATCAGGTCCAGATCAATTATTCTGGGGCCGTACTTGTTGGCATCCTTCATCCGTCCCAGCCTTGTCTCCACGTCTTTGAGGTAGGAAATGAACTCCCTGAAGCCCATTTTTGTTGAGACGAGGAAGGCTCCGTTGAGGAAGTCATCCTGGTCCTCGTATCCTATGGGCGGGGTCACGATGAAGGATGACCTGTTGATAAGCTTCTGCTCTCTGGAGAGGATGTTCTCGGCTTTTTTAATATTCCTGTGAGGGTCTATATTTGATCCCACACCGACCACAGCAGTGTTCACTTCCTCTCCGCCCTCATCTCAACCGAGACCGACTCTGCGAAGCGAAGGGCCTGGGGCTTGTCCACCCGAACCCTCGCCCAGAGCACATCTTCCATCCCCATAACGATTCCGAGAATCGAGTCAGCGAGCTTCTCCAGGAGAAAATAATCCGAGCCCTCCACCTCTTCTATTATTCTCTTGGTCAGAGTCCTGTAGTTAAGGGCATTAGCGATGTCATCCGTCTCCACAGCCCTGGAGGCATCCACCTCAAGGGCGACGTTAATTATGACATCCTGTTTGTCTCTTCTTTCATACTCTGTGGTTCCTATTATCGTCCTGAGAGCCAGATTTTTTATACGGATAACCGCCCGCTTTTCTTTTTCCATAATTATTAATGACTTATTCCAGCCTTAAATCTTACCTCTTCCGAGGGAAGAACATGCCGGTCTCGTCCATATAAGCCAGGTACTCCTCGCCGAAGGTCTCCGTCATCTCCCTTTCCTCCTTCTTAGCCAGGCGGTAGTACATGCTCACCAGCACGGGAAACATAACCAGGGTTAGAAATGTCGGCCACATCACTAGGAGCCCGAAGGCTATAGAGAACAGACCTAGATACTGGGGGTGTCTGACAAAGCGATAGGGTCCGTCCTTGACGAGCCTCCCCCGGGAGTAATAGACCTTTTTCCAGCCCCATATCAATAGGATCACCCCAAACAGAATGAGGCCTCCGCTGAGGAGGTGAACCGCGATATAGGCATAAGGAAAGCCCATATTCTCCAGAAGCCCGACGAAGAGATGTCCGCCCCTTAGGGTGAGGGGGATGTTGAAGCCGAAAAAGGATGTCAGGATATAAACGGTGAGGGGGAATCCGAACATCTCTGTAAACAGGGCCACGAGAAAGGCCTCGTATATCCCGAGGCTTCTCCAGTCACGTTTCTTAAAGGGAATTATAAACCCCACGCTGAATATGGTGAAAATCGCCACAGACACTAGGACGAGGCCCCAGTTACCGAATTCGCCCCCCATGTCCTTCCCTCATATCAGGGTCATGGCGTAGTCCACCATGTTCTTAAAGATCCAGTACCCGTCTCCCACTCCTTCAAGCCCTGTCCTCGTCCAGTCGGGATAAGTTATGCGGTGAAAGGCTTTCTCGGGATGGGGCATCATACCGAGGATAGTGCCCCGAGGGTCGCATATGCCCGCGATGTCCCTGAAAGAGCCGTTGGGATTGGCCGGGTACTCCCCGAGGGCGAGGGTTCCGTCCGCCTTGGCGTAGCGAAAAACCACCTGATCATTTTCCAGGAGTTGTCTGTAGAGTTTCTCTTCTTCTCCCTGGGGAAGGATGAGCTTGCCCTCACCGTGGTTCACGGGCATCCTAAGGATCTCTAGCCCCCTGGTGAACACGCACTTTCCCTTGTTGTCGTTCCTTAGATATATCCAGCGGTCCTCGAAGCGGTTGGAGAGGTTTTTGCCCAGGGCAGCCTCGGGGACGTCGCTGAAGCCCCTGAAGGCAGGGAGCAGTCCAGCCTCAACCAGCACCTGAAACCCGTTGCAGATCCCCAGGATGGGCTTACCGTTTTCCGAGAACTCCTTCAGCTGGTCTTTAAGCCTCTCCCCAACCATCTTGCCCAGGATTGCGCCGCTCCGGATGTGGTCTCCATAGGAGAACCCCCCAGGTATTACTATGCCGTCAAAGGACGAGAGTTTAACCTCTCCTGAGATGAGCTTGTTTATATGCACCACCCTGGCGCGGCATCCGAAATACTCCAGGGCGTGCTTGGTCTCTGCGTCGCAGTTTGTCCCGGGGGCCCTGAATATGCAGAACTCTAATGCCATATCATCACCTCAGGGTTCGCTGCCACGCCTCTCTTAGATCCGAGAGCTCAGCCCTTACCATCACTTTTGACCCCTCTGTAATCACCAATTTTTTCTCCTTTGTAGTGGCGCCGACGCGGGCGAGGATGCATCCCTCCATGACCTTCTCAAAGTCCTCTGCCATGCCCTTCTCCACCTCCACCAGGAACCTGCTGTTAGACTCCGAGAACAGTGCGGCATCCCCACGCATCTCCTCCTTGGGGGCGTCGTCGAGGCTTATCCTAAGCCCCACATCCCCTGCGAAGGCCATCTCCGCGGCAGCCACCCCCAGGCCCCCCTCCGCAAGGTCGTGGCACGCCTTCACCAGGCCCTTATCTATGGCTCTTGTGAGGGCATCGAAGGTGTTTTTGGCCTCTGAGACCCTCACCCTCGGGACATTCCTGCCCAGATGGCCGTAGAGCTTGTAGTAGTGGGATCCCCCCAGCTCGTTGTAGGTTCTCCCAAGGATATAGACGTGGTTCCCGGGTTTTTTCAGATCCATGCTCACGGACATTCTCACGTCGGGTATGATTCCGAGGGCTGAGATCAGGATGGTGGAGGTTACCTGGCCCAGGGTGGACTCGTTGTAGAGGCTGTCCTTACCGGAGATAAAGGGGGTTTCGTAGGCCTTGGCCACGTTGTAGCACGCCTTTGCAGCCCTCACGAGGCCTCCCAGGCGGTCAGGCTTCTCCGGGTTTCCCCAGACAAAGTTATCTAGGAGAGCTATTCTCCTGCCCCCAACCGCGAGGTTGTTCCTAACAGCCTCGTCTATGGCTGAGGCGGCCATGTGATACGGGTCTATCTTACCGTACTCGGGGTTTATGCCGTTGGATATCACTATCCCCCTCCATGAGTCGTACAGGGGCTTGAGGACGGCGGCATCTCCTGGGCCGTCGCAGAAGGCACCCTGCAGGGGCTTGAGGACGGTTATGGCCTTGACCTCGTGGTCGTAGGTTCTTATAATGCTCTCCTTGCTGGCTATATTGGGCATCCCGAGGAGAGAAAGCAGGATGGGGGTGCAGTCCTCAGGTTCTTTGAGCCTGGGCTCCCTCAGATTGGGGTCCCTCCATGTCGCCTTTCTGCGTATCCTGGGGACCCTGAACATGAAGTCTAGGCTGAGCTCTCCTACGAGCTCCTCCCCGTAGTAAACGTAAAGTTTTTTCTCAGGGATGAACTCCCCTACGGGGGTGGCCTCGACTTCCTCATCCCTGAATATATCCACAACCCTTTCGAGGTTTTCCTGGGGGACGCAGATGAGCATGCGCTCCTGGGATTCCGAGGTCCATATCTCCCAGGGCTCCATCCGGGGATGCTTCAGGGGAACACGTTCCAGGTGCACTACGCATCCGCAGTCGGATTTCTCAGCTGTTTCGCCTATGGCGGAGCTCAGGCCTCCTCCTCCGAGGTCTGTTATGGCGGAGGCAAGGCCCTCGTCCCGGACCTTAAGGATCCCCCTCTTTATCTTCTCCTCCATGATGGGATCCCCTATCTGAACCGCGCTTCCCGATGTCTCCTCAGACTCCTCATGGAGCTCTGCTGAGGCGAAGGTGACGCCGTGGATGCCGTCCCTACCGGTTCTTCCCCCTACAAGCAGTGCCACGTGCCCGGGCAGCGCCCTGGTTTTGTACCTGCTCTTCCTTACAAGCCCCACGGTGCCGCAATAGACCACGGGGTTGCCCACGTATCCCTCGTCGAAGAGGATGGCGCCGTTCACCGTGGGTATCCCCATGTTGTTGCCGTAGCTGCCTATTCCGGCCACCACGTATGAGTAGATAAACCTGGGGTGCTTCGTCCCCCGGGGAAGCTTTTCATATGGATAGTCCAGCGGCCCGAAGCAGAGCACGTCTGTGTTGGCGATGGGGTCACCCCACACCCCCAAGATGTCCCTTATGACGCCTCCAACCCCTGTTGCAGCTCCTCCGAAGGGCTCCAGGGCGCTGGGATGGTTATGGGTCTCCACCTTAAAGGCCACCCCCAGGTCTCCGTCGAAGTCCACTATCCCGGCGTTGTCCTTGAAAACAGAGAAGCACCAGGCCTTGTTCAGTTCCCGCGTTACCCTGGCGACGGTGCTGGCGAAGAGGCTGTCTACCACCTCTCCGTTGTAGTCAATTATCCCCCTGAAGGTCTTGTGGACGCAGTGCTCGCTCCAGGTCTGGGCCAGGGTCTCGAGCTCGAGGTCGGTGGGTTCCCTTCCCAGCTTGGTGTAGTGCTCCTTTATCCTGCGCATCTCCTCGAGGCTCAGAGAGAGCATCCGCTCCCTGCTCAGCCTGATCAAATCTTCGTCTTTCGCCTGCAGGAGCTTCATTCGACGCTTACCTCGGCTATGGTGTAGTCCTGGCTTACGGGGTTGGCCAGGAGACGCCTGCACATCTCCTCAACCTCCTCCCTGGTGTAGTCGCCTTTGATAACGAAGACCTTCGCAGTCTTAACCTCCTCAACTTTGTCGAAGCCCAGGGCATGCAGCCCTCTGAGGGTTGACTCTCCCTCGGCATCCTGAACCCCGGGTTTATAGGCAATCCTGACTTCCCAAAGCATGGCATCACCATATTTATTTAGGAGCCCTTTTAATTAATTTCCATGCTTGCCAAAAGAATAATCCCCTGCCTCGATGTCAAAGAGGGGGAAGTTGTCAAAGGTGTTCACTTCAAAAACCTCCGCTACGCGGGCAAGCCCCAAGAGCTGGCTAAGCTCTACGATAAACAGGGGGCGGATGAGATCGTATACCTGGACATCAGCGCCTCTCCCCAGGGCAGGAAAACCCTTCTGGAAGTTGTGGAGGCGACGGCGGAGGAGGTATTCATACCCCTCACTGTGGGGGGCGGAATAAGCGAGGAATCGGATATAAGGAGGGTCCTGAAGGCAGGGGCTGATAAGGTGGCTATTAACACCGCGGCCGTTAAAAACCCCGACATAATAAGGGCGGGCTCTAAGAGATTCGGGGCCCAGTGCATTGTCAGCGCCATAGACGCTAAAAGGGTCTACGAGGACAGGGAGGACAGGATAACCGTGGAGACCCCTCAGGGTAAGTGCTGGTTCGACGTATACATCTACGGCGGCAGGGTCTCAACGGGCATGGATGCCGTGGCATGGGCCAAGAGGGTAGAGGAGCTCGGTGCAGGGGAGATCCTCCTCACAAGCATGGATGCCGACGGCACAAAAATGGGCTTCGACATCCCCCTTACCAGGAAGATATCCGAGGAGACAAGGGTACCCATAATCGCCAGTGGAGGAGCAGGCAAGCTGAAGCACATCTACGAAGCCCTTACAAAGGGGAAGGCTGATGCGGCTCTGGCGGCCTCTATCTTTCACTACAAGGAGTACACCGTGGGGGACATAAAGAAGTACCTCAGAGAGAAGGGCGTGGAGGTGCGGATTTAGATGCGGCCCAGGATAGGCATAATCGATTACGGCGTAGGCAACCTCAGAAGCGTTCAGAAAGGGCTCAGTCTAAAAGGTGCGCAGCCCGTGATCACAGCAGAAGAGGAGGCCCTGCGAGAATGCGATGCCTTCGTTCTCCCGGGAGTGGGGGCCTTCGGAGACGCCATGGAGCGCCTAAAACCCCTTAAAGGCCTCCTCCTGGACAGCCTCGATGAGAAACCCGTCCTGGGGATATGCCTCGGGATGCAGCTCTTCTTCGACGAAAGCGAAGAAGACGGCCTACACCAGGGCCTCGGGGTGATGAAGGGCCGTGTTATCAGGCTTCCGGCCAGCGTTAAGGTCCCCCAGATGGGCTGGAACCGGGTGGAGATAAAGAAGAAAAGCAGGCTGATGGAGGGCATAAAGAGCGGGGAGTATTTCTACTTCGTCCATTCATACTACGCCGTCCCAACAGAAGACGTCACCGTGGCCACGACCCACTACGGAACAGAGATAGCAGCCGTGGTAGAGAAGGGCAACGCCATGGCGACTCAGTTCCACCCAGAGAAGAGCGGGGCGCCAGGGCTCAGGATCCTTGAAAACTTCGTCTCCATGGCAAAGAAGGGCTGAGGGGGCTATGAGGCTTTTTTGTTTTTGTCTCCCCGCAGCCTGAAGAGGTCCTTCTTCACCCATATCCAGAAAAGGCTCTTCAGGCCCCCAGTAACCATCTTCAGGTCGTCCCTGCTCCTAACCCCGAGGAGCTTCTTTAGGATGAACCTTGGCCTAGAGTAGAACCTCCTGAAGGCGATGCTCCGGAGTAGCTCTATCTCCTCCCTGGACATAGAGTGAGGTATGAAGGCCGTTCCCTCGAAGGTGAAGTCCTCTAGGTTCCCTGAGACGGTGCCCATCTCCCCGGCTTTCTCATACAGCTCGGTTCCCGGAAAAGGGGCGAGGGTGTGGAAATTGGCGAAGTCTGGATCAAGCTCGCAGGCAAAATCTATAGTCTTGAGGGCCTCCTCATAGGTTTCCCCCGGTATTCCGAAGATGAAGGGGAGACAGACCTTGAGCCCGGCCTTCTTGGCCGCCTTCACGGCTCTGCGGGTCTGGTCTAGGGTTATGCCTTTCTTCAGGGTGTTCAGGTTCTTCTGCACCCCGCTCTCCGCGCCGTAGAGGATTGCCCAGCACCCCGCCTCTTTAAAGGCTCTGAGGAGCTTCTCGTCCACGGTATTAACCCTG
>JALUUU010000059.1 GCA_027021185.1 archaeon
CCAATACCCTGGGAGGGCCGTCGAAGCGGGTGCACTGGGAATACCTGAAGGAGACGGGCATCAGGGGGCCGTTGTGAGACCCCCTCATCCATCCGCTGACTATGTGGGGGAAGGCGAAGGGCTCTATGACCTCCCCCAGGGCGGGGAGGCCTGACTGGGCCCTGACGAGGGCCACGGGATCGTCTTTGCCAACGTATTCCCCGGCTATCTGGTAGAGCTTCTCGGTGCTCACCACAGCCACCGGCTCATCCGGAGGCAGTTTCTTGTGCTCCTCTTTGGGGTAAACGCGCTTGATGACGTACCTGCTCTTAGCCCCGATGAGGGCCAGGAGGTCGTAGGTTTCCTCCGGGGTGCTGAGGAACACCCTTTTGTGCTCCATGATGTCCCACACCTCGAACCTGAAGCCGTGGTGAAAGCTGGGATCGATTACGAGGCCCGCGGTGTTGAAGGGATCGGCGAAGATCCTGTAGATGGGCATGTTGAATGCCCCGGGCTCGGTCTTGTCCATCATGAACGCCACGAGGGGCTCTGCGGGCCGCTCTGTGAACTCCATCTCAGCTATACCCGGGCCCATGCCCCTAACGTTCCCCGAGAAGGCATCGCTCAGCATGTCCTGCCCGGCACCGTAGAGCTTCAGGGCCTTCGCGGTCTCAGTGGCGGCCTCGAAGGTACGCCAGGCCAGGCCGTGGATCTCCTGGCTGTCCTCTCCCTTGCGGTGCCCCATGATGAGCTCCAGGTCGTCCCCAGCCCCCATGACGTGATAATCAACTATCAATCCCTCCTCCTTCGCCTTGGCGAGTTCCTTTTTGGCGGTTTCGATCAGGGCCGGATGGACCTTCCCGTGGCCGGGATAGCTGCCCACGTCGGCTTTAATCAAGCTAATGGTTGTCTTCATCTAATACCTCCTACCGAGTTATCCTTTAGATACTCTGGCTTCCCCAATTTAAAATTACCGACTTATCGCCAGAGAGCTGTATTTTTATTTGCTTTTTGGTTCTCTATTGGCGCGCTTGCCCTAGGCTTCATGGCCCATGGGCAGGGACTTGAGCAGCTCTTCCTGCAACTCTTTTTTCTGCTGCTCCTCATACTGGATCTCCTGGAGGGTGGCGTGGATGATGGATGCGGTGTTTTCGTAGAAGGTGAGCTGGTCCTCGATGAGGATTCTGGCCTCGTAGACGTCGATCCCCGCCCGTCTCAAAGCCCTGTCGTTGTCGGCCAGGAAGGCCCTGAAGACACTGAGGTGGTTGACGCTGTACTGAAGCTGAGCCGCCATCTCAGAGGCGTACTCAAGGTAAACATCGTTGGACATTGAATCAGGGTACTTGGAGTTTATAGAGTTTAGCTTATCGAAATCCTCGTCGACGGTGTTGAGGAAGTCGTTGTACTCCTGTATCAGCTGCTTTTTCCCCTGGGCCCCGCCCTGGGCGCATCCAGTAACCAGCAGAGCCGAAGAGAACAAGACGACTAGTATCCAGTTTCTCACGAACCATCCTCCTGGGCTGCTCTTTGATTAAGCCCGCCTCTTGGCATGTTGGCTACCCGTATATGAAACCCTGCCCTGGGAAATAGTTTTTCAAATAAGACGGGGGAGCTGCGGCCTACTCCCCCATGACCTGCAGCACTATCCTTCGCCTCCTCGACCGGGTGTCGAAGTTCATGAACACTATCTGCTGCCAGGTGCCCAGGATCAATCTGCCGTCCTTGAATGGAATGGTGAGGCTTGGGCCTATGAGCGTGGCCCTAACGTGGCTCCTGCCGTTGTCGCAGCCCCATGTCTTGTGATGCTCGTAGTCTATGTCGGCGGGGGCGATCCTCTCCATGGCCCTGGGGAAGTCCTTCAGCAGCCCTGGCTCGTACTCGATGGTGCTCACCGCCCCAGTGGCCCCTGGCACGAAAACGGTGACAATGCCGTTCCTTATCCCTGACTCGGACACCCCTCGGCCCACCTCCTGGGTTATGTCGAGGATAGCGCCATCAGCCCCGGCGAAGACCTCGATCTCAGTCGTGTATACAGCCATGGGGTAAAGTTTCCCCGGCGAGGGTATAAAACTGACGATTCTAGAGCTCGTCTCCCCCTTTGTAGAAGTTCTGGACCTCGGCGTAGAGGTCCTCGAAGCCATAGAGCTCCTCCGAGGACACGGGCACAAGGTGCTTGTACACCCCCAGATTCTCCAGGGCCCTGAAGATCTCTATGCTCAGCTCCCTGCTGAGACCCGAGGGGCTTCTCTCCAGGTCCATGAGGAACTCCTCGGAGTCTGTGCTCCACCTCAGGATCCGCTCCCGCTCCTCCACGGTCAGGATGTCGGCCTTGCTCAGGACGCTGGATGTCGGCAGGGAGAACCTGTAGCTAATAGAGGCGCTGAGCATCAGCAGGGAGGCGTATCCCTCCGGGGTCTTAGCCACCCCCGGGTCGAAGAGGAAGACGATGTAGCTCTTGTCAGGCTCAAGGGCCCTGACCATTGCCCGCCCAGATTCCCGGAAGGCGAAGAGCTCGAGCTGCCCGGGGGTGTCTACGAGGACGTACTCCCCGTCGGTCTCCTCCAGGGCCTCCTTTATCTCATGAACCCTCAGGGCCATGAGGTCGGCGCTCATTATCTGGGCTCCGTTGGGGCCGAGGCTGTAGCGGCTCATGACATCGCTGAGGGAGACCCACTCCCTCACATCCACGTCGGGGTAGTAGGGAAGCCACTCCGCCCCGGGATCAAGGTTCACTGTCACAACGTCCTTCTCGTTCCGCTGGAGCCAGAGGTAAAAAGAGTTAACCATGGTGGACTTGCCACTCCCCGCGGTGCCGACGAAGTATATGACCAACATAGCCTTACCAGGTAGAGCGTATGGGCCCGCTGGGAGTTGAACCCAGGACCTCCTCCGTGTCAGGGAGACGTCATAGCCAGCTAGACCACGGGCCCATCTTTTTTTTAAAATCCCCTTTATAGTTTATATCCTTTACTTATATCAGGCCCTTCTTCTGCACCACCCTGAGCTTGGCCACGCCCTTGATGACATCCCCCTTGTCGGTGGTTACCTTGATGTCAATGACGTAGTCCCCCGGGACGGCATCCTTATCCAGGGAGGCGTTGAAGACCACTATCCTGCTACCCCCCGGCTTTATGGTGAAGTCGGTTTTTAAGGGCTTGTCTATGAGGATGCCCTCGTCTGTTTCAACGTCCACCGTCACCTTCACCGTGGACTTGCCGATGTTGCTCACCTCGGCCTCCACGCTCAGGGGCTCCGGCTCCGACAGGCTCACCTTGCTGGGAACAACCTGGCTGTCA
>JALUUU010000060.1 GCA_027021185.1 archaeon
GACTCTCAGCCGATAAAAAAAACTTTCGGAGATAGAGAGGAACACGCTTCATATACGCAGGAATAGACGCAGCAAAGGAGAAGCACATGGCAGAGATGAAAGACAGAGCAGGCAACACACTGCTAACGCCCATCACCTTCGACGCGGACCTACATGACATAGAGCAGATGCCAGAGAAGACATGCCACGCCGCGTCCAAACAAGACGCCAAACCCGTCTTCGCCATGGAGGCCACGGAGATATACCACCTGAGCATATACTCCGAGCTCAAAGCCCCGAGGCCACACCGTAAAAGTCCACAACCCCCCTCCAGCTCCGGGCCTTCAGGAAGAAGAGCCTCAAGAAGACCTACACCGACAAGACCAGCCCCTCAGATATAGCCGACATGCTCCTAGAGAACACGCCCGTGGAACGGCAGATACCCGACGACATCCCCGAAGCTCCGCAGCTCCAAGAATACTGCAGAGCAAGGCACAGTCTTAAAGAACCCCCCTCCGAAGCAATCCTTGAGCGGGGAGAGGAAAAGCTGACATAGATCCTCAAACAAGGCAACACGGGCAGGCATGGAAAAACCAAGGCCAGGAAGCTCCTGGATGAATGCAGAAAGGCAACCGCCCCAGGCTACATGGTTAAGCCCTGCGCCGCCGAGACCAGGATGCTCTATCTGCATGAGTATCGCCCTGAAACTCCGCTCCCCGGGCTTCCTCCCTCCCCTTCTCTTGACACAGACATAGCCCCAGCGATGATAGATCCAGAGATTCAACAACAGGCCCAGAGCCACAAGGAGCAAGCGCAGCACCGGGCTCCGGGAGCTGGTCCTAGCCTCGAAGGCCATGACCCTTAGGCCTGCCCTCTATGACCTCCCTGAACTCCTCAACTATCCTCCGGAAGATCTTCTCCCCCTTCACCCTCGAGGCCTTGGTGGGGGCGCCAAAGACCCCGCTCTTCGTCTTTTTTAAGCCCTGAACGGCGTATTTCTCCTCGATTATCTCCTCGTCCACCGCCTTGGCCATGTCCACCTTCTCAGGGTGCAGGTAGAGCATCAGCGAGGTCTCTGCCTCGCAGGCGTGATAGGGCTCTGTATCGAGGATGTCGCTGAAGTCCAGCTTCCTAAGGTCCAGGAAATACGCCTTCAAGCCCTCAACCTCCCTGGAGGCCTCCTTAATGGCCACCACCTGGGAGCTGCTCAGGTGCCCAGAAAGGAGGTAAACCACAGAGAAGCCGCTGCTCCTCAGGCTGCCGAGGATGTCCCTGACATATGCCTTGAAAGAGTCGAAGAGAGCCATGGTGGTGCCCGGGTATGCTCTCGTGGTGTTCGAGACGCCGTACCACACCAGGGGAGCCACGGCTACCCCTGTCTCCGCGGAAAGGGCCTCGGCTATTGCCACGGCGACGTCGCCATCCGTCGAAAGGGGAAGGTGATAGCCGTGCTCCTCCACAGAGCCGAAGGGCAGCAAAACATCTCTTCTCTCCTCAAGATAGCCCTTTACCTCCGCCCAAGTAAGGTCAGCGAGTCGAAGGGGCTTCATGAGACAAACCTCGATGACATGATATTTATTAGTTACACATAAACCATGAATACGGCCGTCAGTCCTGCCACTCCCTCCTGACGACGCCCACCATGGTTCTGTCCCCCAGCACTTCAGCCACGACGGTGACGTCAGGCTTTGACAGGTCTACTTTGGGCCTCTCCCCCTGCTTCTCCCAGAGGGCGTCATGGATAGACCCCCCTATCTCGTACTCCAGCTCAGGGGTTGGGGCCTCGAAGGAATGGGCGCCCCTCTTGTGCAGCCTGAAACAGAAGCTCTCCCCCTTGCCCACATGCTCCAAAGCTACTTTGATGGCCGCCTCCCTCACTTCCTCAAGGCTGCTGGAGGTTTCCTCTAAGACTGGAACGGCTCTCCCGATGTCGAAGAAGCACTCCCTCGTTATCAGCTCTGCGAGCTCCACGGAATCTATGTCCGGGTGGCTGACCCTCAGGACGGCCCTGAAAGGCGTACGGCTCACCCTTATGCCCTCTCTGAGGCGCTGGAGAGAGATGAAGGTCTGAAACTCGCCGTAGAGGCTCCTGCACGTAACCACTGCCTCGCCCATCAACGCCAACTCCGACTTATTATGTTCTCAGAGAAGGGATATAAACCCTACCCTCCAGCTCTACCAACCGGGCCTACCATCCATCCCGGAGCCTGTATCCCAGGACCCCGGGAAGCCCCTCCCGCGTCACCGCCTCCACCACGGCCTCAACGTCATACCTCACTCTTCTGATTTCCACATGTTTTTTCTCCACATCGATGATGGCATAGCCCGCCCTGGGATCGTGGTCTCTGGGCTGACCCACGCTGCCGGGGTTGAATAGGAGCCTGCTCCCGAGACGCCTCACGTAGGGCACATGGGTGTGGGCGAGGGCCAGGATGCTCCTCTCAGCCAGGAGGAAAAAGCTCTCCAGAACCTCGTCGGGATAATCCATGGTCACGTATTCCTCGAGGCACCTCCTTGGGCTGCCGTGAACCATGTAAAAAGAGTTCCTATATGACAATGGCAGGGACGCTAGGTAGGCGACGTTTTTTCCCCTCATCCTCTTCCTGGTCCAGAGGACGGCCCTCGCGGCATAGGGGTTGAAGCCGCGGACATCGCCCGTCACCACGGCATGGTCATGGTTACCCATGACGCATCTAATGCCTCTATCCCTGATCTCCTCCACCACCTCATCTGGAAAGGGATAATAGCCCACCAGGTCTCCCAGGCAGCAGATTTCCACATCCCCTATATCCCTGAGAACAGCCTCCAGGGCGGGCAGGTTAGAGTGGATATCCGCGATGACTGCAACTTTCATCCTCAGCCGGGCAGGGCCCTGCCCTTCTTCACCTCCTTATGATATTTTAGCCCGAGAGTCCGCTTCATTCAACACGTCATCCGTATCCTGCGCCGTGGCACCTTTGCCCAGCTCTCAGCGTGGCCGAAGGGGATGCAACACCCCGTAGCCAAGGCAAGCCTCCAAGAGGATGGGTAGGTCGCCCATGAACCTGTCCTTGGTAACACGGATTGCTAATGGACATTACGCTGTCTCACCCCTCGTTCCATAAAGACCAGTCTTACGAACTATTTCCGCCTTCCCGCCCTGAGAACCCGCTCCACCTGCTCAACCGCGGTGCCGATGTAGCTCTCTGGATCCAGGAATCTCTCCGGATGATCCCCGAGGAGCTTCCTCATCTCACCGCTCTCCTTAATGACATCCACGAGGCCCA
>JALUUU010000061.1 GCA_027021185.1 archaeon
CCTTCTCTGGATCTCCTCATCTACGAAGACAAAAAGACCCTGAAGCAGCTTAGGAACTTTGGCGTGCTGGAGATTCCTGATTTTGTAAGAGAAACTGCCAAAAAAGCTAAGGGGTTTCTGGATGATGAATCGCTGCCAGAGGGAGAGCGACGGAGGAAGGCTGCGGATGTGCTGGCGGAGCTTCTTCAACCAGGATACTTCAGGGGAGAGGGGATCCCTGAGATTCCCCACAAACTAAAGCTTGTCCTCTGGGAGATTGCCTACGGACTCAGCAGGCCTGGATAAAACTATCTCTCCTTTGTATCCAGCCTTTCTGAGCTCGGATATGTAGTTTATCTCATTAAAGAAATCTATGGTAGCCTTGGCGAGGGATATTTTTTCTTTTGCAGCCCTAAGGGCAGCGGAAACCCTGGGCTGACTGATGCCCAGAGCCTTAGATATTTCTTCCTGAGTATATCCGAGTGTGTGGAACCGCATGATCTCGGCTTGGCGTTTTGTGAGCAGGCCTACACCGCCCTGTTTTGACTTTAATTTCATAATAGGTTCTTATTATAATTTTTTATATATAAGGTTTTTTAACCCATATTTTCTAGGATTTAGGCGGCTCACACAAGACGCAACTGCCATACAGCAGACAATGATTAAACCCATAACGCAGTTGAAATTTACTTGTTTCCCAAGACAATACGGTGCCTGATTCCTACAACGCATTTATCTGTTCTCCACCAAAAAATATATATAGTCAACAATCCAATTCCAGGGTAATAACAATATTCTATTATGGAGGTGAAGGCATGGCTAGGTTATTTTCAGGCCCCTATGAGGAACCATTGACCAAGAAGGACATAGATGAGTGGAAGAAAAAAGAGGAAGCCGGCCTAATAGTTGACGATGTTCCGGGCGGAACAGATGTAAGCATTCCTATCCGCGTCGACTACATGAACGGCGACTACCACAAAGCCTATGATCTTCTTAAGGCGAACAACCTGCCCATAAAATACAAGACGGTTATGACTGTTCCGCCTTTCCACGCCACTATCCACATGTTCCCCAAATACGGCGTAAAGGCAATGGAACTCCTCTACAAGAACAAGATAAAGATGTACAAAGTTAAGCCCGTATTCTAGATGGGCTTCCCTTTTTATTTTTTTAAATTCTGAAAGATAATAATTGAGTTTAGTTCGCCTACAGTGTTCTTAGGCTTCCTTTTTAAGGTAAATCGTCCCCTTTGCCCTAGGCTCTGCGTGGTCACCTGAATATTTCAGATATCTTCCCTCAAAGGTTTCGCCATTTATGCTTATATTCTCCTCCTCGCCTTTGAGCACAAAACTGGGAAGCATGTTCTTCACGCGACCGTTAATGACTAATGTGCCGCCTATCATCTGAGCTCCCGCTCTTCCAGAGATCACGCCGTCAACGATGATCAATCCTTTCTTCATGTGCAGCCCGATGAAAGGGCCGCAGTCTCCTTTGATGTGGATTTTTCCCCCGATCATGAACTCGCCATTTTCGCTTCCGGCACTGCCCTCAACTACGATGGTGCCTCCCCTCATTCCGCGCCAGTCACCGCGGTATGTCGCCCCGAGGTAGTTGCCTGCGTTGCCCTTTATTAGGAGTTCACCCCCTCGCATCTGCTGACCGGCGAAATCCCCTGCATTTCCCTCGACGGTTATTCTTCCACCCTTCATCTCCGCCCCTACGTAGAGACCGGTATCTCCTTTGACGACTATCTCTCCAGCGCTCATTCCATGACCTATCCATTTAACCCTTGACAGGTCACCCTTTATCACAATCTTCGTTTCTTCTGCCCTTTCTGCTGCTGTCCCCTCTACTTCGAAGAAGTCCTTGAGAGGGCGTTCTTTAGTTCCGTGCAGCACAGGGAGCTCCTTGATCTCCTCCACGGATTTTCCCGCAAAAACGTCTGGTGAAATGTTCTCTGCCTCCAAGCTGAGAACTGGAGGCTTCCTCAGGGTAAGGGTTACTTCTTTCATTTCTCAGCCGGCCCCTCCTTGGGTTACTATTGGGGTTGAACGAGTGAGGTAGTCTTCTGTGACTGGGTAGTTGGCAAGGTTGACAGAGTAGTATCTTTTGAAGTAGTAATCAATGTCTTTATAGACCTCTTTTTCGAGGGCATCATCAACCTTGGGGTTGGACCAGAATGTTCTGCCGTTAATCACGTTAACTATCTCCCCTTTCTTAACAAGGATCTGACCGTCCTTTATCGTTAGGTAGGCTCTGGAAAACCTGTCCTCTATTTTTTCGTACTCGTTGCTTGGATCTATCTTCTCCGGATCTATGTCGTATACAGCCACATCGGCGTGGGCTCCAGGGCCAAGATGCCCCTTGACCTTATCCAGCCCAAAGGCCTTTGCCTCGCCAGCCCTTGTGAGAACCGCCACCTCATAGAAGGTATATTCTCTGTCTATGGTGGGAAGAACGCTTCTCTTCATTGCGGCCTTGTTTATCTCTGTAAGGGTTTTCTCCCTGTACTTAGTGGACATGAGCCATGCTATGATCCTCGGGTAGCGGATGAATGGGCCACCGTTGGGATGGTCAGTGCTGAGAAGGACTTTCCATGGGCTCTTTACCAGGAGAGGCAGCTCCAGGCCGATGGCCCACTGGATACTTGCCGTCCCCATTTTCGGAGAGTAGACGAAGGGTGTTACTCCTGGAGAGGTTTCCAGCTCAACGTTTCTATTAGCCCATTTCAAGTGGGATATTGACTGTAGGTAATACTCCATTGGCCCATCAGCAGTCATCGTCGTGGTCTCGTCTAAGGTTACGTTTCCCGTATCGACGACCACATCGTTCCTGTTTATTCCTTTGGCTATCTCATCTGCCATGGATTCAAAGTTGCGCCAAGAATCGCCTCCATAAGAGTTGAATTGGACGTGGGCCACATGGAGGGTCTGCCTTCCGTTGCGGGACTTCACCCCATTAGGCACCTCAAAGGTATCGATGGTTGTGGAGTAGTTGCCTAGCCTCCCCAGGTTGTTGGCGTGAAGATGGATCGAGTGAGGCAGCCCGAGGAGCTCATTAACCTCCACCATGCCCTTGATTATTTCCCTTGGGGTTATTTCGAAGTGAGGAACAGGATCGTCGAGCCCTCTGCAATCTCTTCCCCATCCCCATGCTTCTGTTCCGCCTGGATTGGTGAGCTTTATAACCAGGCCCTTCGTGGATTTTAGAAGCCACGCAGCGTAGGCCGCCGCTTTCTCTATATGCCCCTCTTTAATGTAC
>JALUUU010000062.1 GCA_027021185.1 archaeon
GGCTGTGGTGGATGTTGATATGGAGGCATGCTCCGTGGAGGAGGCATGCGACTGCGACGTACTCTCCACCACCACTCCAGTTAGGAAGCCTGTTGTTAAGGAGGAGTGGATCCGGGAGGGAACCCACATAAACGCCATAGGGGCTGATGCGGAAGGAAAGCAGGAGCTGGAGCCGGGTATTCTCAAAAAAGCCAAGATCTTTGTGGACGACATGGCCCAGGCAACCCACTCCGGGGAGGTTAACGTTCCCCTCTCTGAGGGACTTCTCTCAGTGGAGCACATAGAGGGGGAAATCGGTGAGGTCATAGCGGGCATATTAAGGGGGCGGACAAAGAGGGATGAGATAACAATTTTCGACTCCACTGGCTTGGCGATACAGGACGTGGCTGTGGGCAGGCTGGTCTATAAGAAAGCCCTTAAAAAAGGCTTGGGCAGAAGGCTTGAGTCATTCTAGTTTTTCTGTCATCTTCCTGAGGTAAGCGATTCCTTCTTGAAGAAGCTGCTCACCCTTTGGGGTTAGGGAGTAGTATTTCTTGTTCTCCCTCCACTTCGGGGCAACATAGCCCTCTCTCTCCAGCTTGTAGAGTACGACATACGACGTTACGAGGGCCGGGGAGAAGCCGAATTTTTTTTCAAGCTCTTTCCTGATCTCATATGCATACATGTCCCGCTCTTTCAGGAGTCTGAGTAAATACAGCCACAGAATATCCCGGGTTGTTTTTATTTTTAGGCGTTCCATGGGGGAGGGCATCAGAGATATTTTATAACCATAAAATATTTATTTGTTTTGAATTATTTTATAGTGGTAAAAGCCATGGGAAAGATAAGAGTAGCTATCGTAGGAGTTGGAAACTGTGCATCCTCCCTTGTCCAGGGAGTAGAGTTCTATAGAGACGTAAAGGAAGATACCTTCGTCCCAGGGGTTATGCACAATGTCCTGGGGGGTTATCGTATTGGAGACATCGAGTTCTCAGCAGCCTTCGACGTGGACAAAAACAAAGTAGGCAAAGACCTAGGGGAAGCGATATTCGTAGAACCAAACAACACGATGAAATTCAGCGAGGTCCCAGACCTCGGGGTCACTGTCCAGCGGGGAATGACTCACGATGGCATAGGCAAGTACCTGGGCCATAAAATAGAGAAGCATCCATCCCCCACGGTCGATGTCGTTGAAACCCTGGAGGAGACTAAAACAGACGTTGTTATCAACTATCTCCCTGTGGGGAGCGAGTTTGCCACCAAGTGGTACGTGGAGAAGGCGCTGGAGGCAGGATGCGGCTTCATAAACTGCATACCAGTTTTTATAGCTAAGGAAAAGCGGTGGCAGGAACTCTTTGAAAAAAAAGGCGTTCCGATAATAGGGGATGATATAAAGAGTCAGGTAGGCGCCACCATCCTTCACAGGGTCATAGTGAACCTTCTTAAAGACAGAGGAGTAAAGCTGAAACGCACCTCTCAGCTCAACGTAGGCGGAAACACGGACTTCTACAACATGCTGGAGCGGGAGCGCCTGGAGTCTAAAAAAATATCCAAGACGACAGCGGTGACCTCTCAGCTGGACTACGATATTGGAAGCGACAATGTGCATATCGGCCCAAGCGACTATGTTGCCTGGCTAGAAGACAGGAAGTGGGCATACATAAGGCTCGAGGGCATGGGATTCGGAGGCGCCCCCTTAAACATTGAACTGAAGCTGGAGGTGTGGGATTCCCCCAACAGCGCAGGCGTGGTTATAGACGCCGTGAGATGCGCGAAGCTCGCCATGGATCGGGGGATAGGAGGTGCCTTACTAGCCCCATCGGCCTACTTTATGAAGTCTCCCCCTATTCAGTACACTGACGGTGAAGCCAGAGAAATGCTGGAGGAATTTATCAGCTCATCCCAGTAGGGTTGTCACAGTCCTTCTCAACTCATCAAAATCAACTGGTTTAGATAGGTGGGCGTCGGCTCCTGCATAGTGGAGACTCCTCATGATGTCCTCTGAGTCTTTCAACACTGAGAGAATTGATACAGGGATCGATGGGTAATCTCGTCGGTCTTTGATCTCTTTACATACCTCCCATCCATCCATTCCAGGCATCATTATGTCCAGGAGAACGAGGTCGGGTCTGTCGGTAACGATTCTTCGCAGGCACTCCTCTCCGCTTGTGGCACCTAAAACACTGTAGCCATCTTTCTCTAAAACAAGTCTGAGCATGTATATGAGGTCCTCATTGTCGTCGACTACCATTATCTTTTTTTTGCCATGCCTTTTCATAACTATCCCCTGATGCTGTGTAAACCATCCATGGCTAGGAGGCCGCCCGGATTCAAGATCACCACTGCTTTTTGCCCTGTGAGTCTTTCAATCTCTCTCAACAGTTTCAGCACCTCAACAGGAGTTCTTATATTGTTCTCCTTATTTGTAAACCATACCTTTGTAGGCCCTATAAGTTCATAGTCCACTAGACCTTTTTCTCGAAGGATGCGCAGGTACTTCAACGTCGTCACTTTACACATATTCGCTTTAGCAACTATATCGACAGTTTTTATTCTCCCTTCTCGCTTAATTATACTATATATTTCGTTTTCTCTCCATTCCATTTCCACACCCACTAATTACTGTCAAGTTATGAATTAAATACTTTTTGGACTCGTTTATACAAAAAAATTTATATATAAACTTAATCGAAACATTTATATTTAATTAACTATACAAAAAAGTCTATAAATAAACCAAAACGTCTACTTACCGGGGGGAGATGAGCGTCCTGAGAGGTGGGGAGACTCACTACACAAGAGAGTTTATAGGATTCATAAAGCCGGAAATAGGGATTTTTCTGGGAAGTGTGACTGCGTTAGGTTACTTGTTATCCAGCCCCTTGAAAAAAGATCTTATTTACTTGTTACTAGGCGTATTTTTTGCCAGCATTACTGTGTATTCTTTTAATCATTTTAAAGACAAAAAAGAAGATTTAATAAATAAAAAAAAGCTCAATTATTTTGTAAAAAGCGGAACAGGCTATTATATTGTATTATTTTCCTTGTTTCTGAGCATTGTTTTTATTCTATCCTTATCATCCAGAATCTTTTGGATATACCTTGTCTGCATGGTTGGGGGAATTTTATACTCTTTAATTCGAATAAAGAGATTCTTTATTTTAAAAAATCTGTATACAGCGTTTTTTATGACTCTTGGGTTTGTCATGGGAACAGTCTTGGGCGGTTCTACCATAAGTGAGGTTTTTTATTATGTGTTCACGATTTTCTTGATCGGGCTGTGTGTTAGCATAGTGGGCGATTTGCGTGACTATCTCGGCGATAAATTAGCGAACGTAAGAACAGTACCAGTTGTTTTAGGCTATGAAAAAGCAAGAAAGATGGTTTGCATGCTTTTAATTTTTTTCTCAGTGATTGTTGTAGGTTTTAATTTGAAAGCATTTCTTCCATCTATCCTATTTATATCGGCGTCAATATTCTTCCTTCTTAAAAACGATATCAAAAAAACCAGGCTCAGCCTATTGTTCTCCATTGCCTTTTTATTGGGCATTAATATACTGATCCAAAAACAAAGCTACGTGGTTATATGAATTGATATTTTCCTGTTGTATTCGTGCATATTTAAAATTCTGAAATCCCTGTTTATCATCCAAACATAACCCAAAATTACGTTTGAGATCACGTTCCAGTTGTCTCTTTCAGATTGCAGGCCATAGGGCGGATAGTTTATTTCAATGATTATGCCATCAGTGGTTATAACAATGTTCATTATACCCAGGCCCATTGCCTGAAATAAATTCTTCAACAAATTGAGTTTTTCAAAGGACGAACTGTCTGGATGAATCATTTTCAGGAAGTATTTGTTGGCGATGATAGGTAGTTCATTTAGGCACAGATTATTATTGCCAATTATGTGGAAGATGGTGGGCTCGAAGATCGGCAGTAATTTTTCTCTGAAATAAATTTTATTGCCCTTGATTGTGAATATCCCCGTTCGTATACTGTTTTTTATGTCATAACCTTTCGCTTTTTTGGGGATAGCGTTGAGTGACAGATATTCAGTTCTATCTCTTCCGTCGATGTCAAAGGGTCTTCTTGTAATCTTATAGGTATACTCGCAAAGATCTTTGTTCTGATATACATCAATGACATCTAGGTCTGAATTAAACAATATATTTAAAACTCCTCTATAAGCTCCTGGAATCAAATTATTTGGCCCTATTACTCTAGTTACGCCTTCATTTTCTGTTTTAAGTGTAATAATCTTATTATGCTTTTCGAGATATAAATCGTCCAGTATTCCATAGCTCGTCCAGACTTCTTTCATTATTTTATTAATCGTAAAAAATGGTTTTTTCTTCATAAATAGCGGTACAAGTTGTTTTACTATTAATGCCCCCCATTTAACACCCATATTTTCTATTTGACTGGAATAACCACGTTTTTCACATTCTCTGATATACTTAGCCATAATATCTTCAAAGAATAACGTATTACGCCGTTTTTTTATTAATAAGTTACTGACAATGCCCCCCACTATGGAATCAATTATTTTACCACTCAATGAGGATGATAATGGCATAATTACATATAGCGTATAACTCCTCTCTAACTTAAGTTTAACTAATCAGGCTGCTTATTACATCTCTCAACAAATTCGGCTTCATATCTAAATGTCTTTAGAATAGATCCGACTTCTTGTTTTGATAGATCATTGAAGAGCTGCAAGATCTAAATTATTTTTTTATCACCTAATTTCAGGCCTTTGCGATCTATAACAAAGTCATGGGCCACTTTAGGCTCAAAGCTTGTATACCGCATCTTTTCTACGCGCAGAATTCTGCGGGGTTTCTCCTCGAATTCTAGGAAAGAAATATTTATAACGCCGTCACATTCAAATGCCTCCCCTAAACCCGCGTCTATTCTATCGTTTTCTGTTTCACATATCAACAGCGTGCATCCAACTTTTTCTCTCAGATATCTTGTCAAGGTGTCAAGCTGGGTCCTGTACTGGCGTTTATCTTCCGCGAATAAGAGAAGCTTATTGATGTTGTCTATAACTAAACGCTCAAAACTTGGGAACTGCTCTATGATATCTATAAAGCGAGTAACAGATATATCCGAGCCTAAGTCGATGCTTTTTATTACGAATGTTTCATTTTTACTTACTACCTGCAGGGGATTTATCCTGCTGCACGCTCTTAGGAGGCCTTGCTCATTCTCGTTAAAGGAGATGTAACAACTTCTCTCGTTCTTCTTACTCCCCTCCGCCAGAAAGCTC
The DNA here is from genome assembly GCA_027021185.1 of archaeon. Classification (GTDB taxonomy): domain Archaea; phylum Hydrothermarchaeota; class Hydrothermarchaeia; order Hydrothermarchaeales; family JALUUU01; genus JALUUU01. The sequence continues at coordinate 5,261 of JALUUU010000062.1, forward strand.
AAGCCAAAAAGAGTCTTACCAGTACCGGGTCCCCCAGAAACAAGGATGACTGTTTCTTTAGGAAATCCTCCCTCTATAAGTTCGTTAAGTCCTCTTATACCAGTAGTTACTCGTTGGCTGCTCATATCCTCTCCTCCTTTTCAAACTCTGGAATTAACTCAGATTTCTCCAGCTTGATTAGCAGATACTTTTCTTTGTTTACTTCAAAGACCTTCGCGGGGCATTTTTTTCTGAGAGCAGGGATCTGATGCCTTTTAAGCAGTTTGTTAGGCACCATAATCCTATTGCCGTTTCCCAATTTCCCCGTGGTCAGTTTTAGTTCCATGGCGTCATCGCTGGTGGGCAGAATAACCAAATTAGTCGTAAAAGTCCTGAGCATCCTGTACTCCTCTTCGGTGGCGTCGAGAGTTATAGTTACCCCCTCAGAGTTGAAATCGATGTATTTTATACTCGCCATGTATAAATAAGCCTCCTTTAGAATTTATATTTGTTTATTTATTTTACACAAAATTAACATTAAAAGCTTTTTTTAGTATGGAGTTTTTAACTCATGGAGCTGATATCTAAAATCCCTCAAATCCTCCTCCACGTCCATGAGAAGCTTTCTGTATAACCCCTTCCTCCGCCTTAGAACTGGTATAGTCTCCCCCAGGTGCATTTTCAGCTGAATCCTTGTAAGCTCTAGGGCGAGATAAATATCTTTATCCATTTTAAAAAAATAAAAAGAGAGGTACTTAGCTTATTACAAAGTACCTGTTTGTTCCGTCAACTTCCTTTTTTCGCAGGTGCTTGTAGAGCATGTTGTAGTGGATGAACATCCGTAGGTGGGCGTCCTTGACGTTGTATCCCTTTTCTTTAACCCGCTCTGTTATTTCCTTCACTTTCAGACTCTCGTTCTCGTTGAAGACGCTGAGGATGACATTTATCTTGTCTGCGGCATTTCCAAACTTCTTCATAATTTACCCTCCAAAAATCCCCTCCGACTGGGAGCTCCACTATCTGGAGTGATCAGCCCCCAGTCTGCAGGTACGTAGTTCCCAAACAGCGTATTGCCGCACATACCTCTGTCTAGACGATGTAGTCAATGCCTAGGTCGACCATAATGCCCGCAGGCTTTGGCCTCTCTGAATGCTGACTCGGAAGTCTGACAGGTCGTCTGGGTTCGTAGAAGCTCTTGAGTCTGTTGCGGTGAGGAATCTCTATCTCAGCAGATGCAGGGCCGAGAATGTCTGGCGACTGCACTCCGGTGATTATGACCATCACCTGAACTTTGCCGGCGTACTTCGGATCTATCCTGGCTCCCCATATAACGTTGGCATTTTCTCTGAGGTAGCTTGTGGCTATCTCCCCTATCCTTGTTGCCTCTGTCAGGGTCAGGTCAGGGCCTCCAGTAATGTGCACCAGAGCACCTATCGCTCCTCTGAAGTCGACTTCCAGAAGAGGATTCTCCAAAGCGTGGGTCACGGCTTCCTCTGCCCTGTTTCTGGTGTCGCTCTCACCGAGACCTATCATGGCTATGCCTCTCCCAGAGCCCTCTCTCATCACAGCTCTGACGTCTGCGAAATCCAGGTTTACGAGGCTCGGGGTTGCTATGGTCTCGGTTATGCCCTTAACCATTCTTGCCAGAACGTCATCTGCACAGAGGAATGCCTGGTCCATTGGGATGTCGGGTGCGTAGCTCAGGAGCTTGTTGTTGTCTATGACCACGACGCTGTCTGTGCTCTTTCGCAGCTTGGCTAAGGCCGTCTTAGCCTTGTCGATCCTGGCCCGCTCTATCTTGAATGGCATGGTAACCGCACCGACTACGAGAGCTCCGATGCTCTTGGCCACGTCGGCTATCACCGGAAGAGCGCCAGTGCCAGTGCCGCCACCAAGTCCGCCTGTCAAGAATATCAGGTCTGCGCCGTCAAAGAGCTCCTTAAGGGCAGGCTTGGCCTCTAAAGCAGATTGCTCGCCCACTTCAGGATAGCCGCCGGCTCCAAGTCCCTTAGTTAGCTCATAGCCTATCAGCACTTTCTTGTCCGCCTGGGTTATGGCTAAGTGCTGCTTGTCTGTGTTCACAGCTATCAGGTTTGCCCCGTTCACTCCTATCTGGGCGAGTCTGTTAATCGTGTTATTTCCGGCCCCACCGACTCCGACAACGAGAATTTTCGCTTCACCGAAACCTTCAGCTAAAGCCCTGTTCGCCTGAAGAGGTTTCTCTTTTTTGATTGCCTTTTCAAATATTGACTCCATTTCTTACCCCCTTTTGTGAATAAGTGAACATATTGTTCACCCTACTAGTATATAAATGTTTCTAAATGCTTAAATAGAAAGCTTTATATATGTGGTTAACAAGCGAAATGTAGACAGTGGAAATGGGTAAGCGAATAAAAGTGGAGGTACAGGATAGAAGGATTAAGAACAGTCTAGTTATAGATGCCTCCAGCTATGCAGAAGCAAGAAAACAGATAGAAGAGTTCCTTGTTTACGTCTTCAGAGACGAGGACTATGAAAAGTCCTATAGCCCTGAATTCAAGCCGGAATACATGCCTTCCTGGCTAGTCGAATACAATTTGGATAATCTTTCCCAAAAAGACAAGGTTTATCTCCTGCTGAGGAAAAATCACCCCTCAGAGTGGGTTAAATCCACAGATCTCCAGGAGGAATACGAGAATATTTTCGGAGAAGAAATTAAGCTCAGCTCTATATCCACCTATTTGGCCAGATTTTACGAGCATGGTGCAGTAGAACGCAGAGGATCACGGGCCCAACGGGAGTACAAGCTTATAGAGGCGGAGGAGGGATCTATTTAGCCTTAATTTCACAATTTGTTAACAGGAGTTAATAGGTGAATACTTGTGAACAACTAGCGGCACTGTTCTAGAAAAGAAGCTATTTCTCTGTATTCAGAAGCGCTTAATGTGCGCCTCATGATCCGAATGTGCTCGTCTAGTCCTTTCTTATCCCCACGGCTCAGCTTTATGGCAAGTTCTATGGCGGCGGCAACACCCCTGTTAAGGCCCACAGGATAAGCCTTTAAGATCACGATTTTCAAAACACCGCATTTGAATACATAGACCTCACTCTCTCCATAACGGTCTCTTTTAAGGTAGTTTCGGTATCCAAGGACCCTTGCCTCAATGTATGCGTTGGAGTCCCTTAGGAAGGGCGCATCAACCTTCTCGGCTTTCTCCACATCGGCTTGTCTAATCTCAGGCTCTCCTCTGGCTGTGAGGGCAGATCTCAGGAACATCAAAGGGTCATAAACTATATTGATTACACAGCCCTTTGTTCTCAGAATGTTAGCGCATGTGTCGCTTTCTTTATGCACCTTAAGCACCAGTGTTTTTTCGTCAATTCCGTATATGCCCACAGGCGCAGCGTTGGGGGCAGCATCTTCGTTGTATGTTGTTACAACAGCCTCCACGATTCTCCCTTTTTTGAACCCCATTTGCATCAAGGCTTTGCCCCCTTCACGAGGCTGACCATAATAGACGAGACGGTGAGGTCCGCCGTGGTTCCGGGGTTTAAGGCGTTGTCTTTGCTTCGAAGCATTTCGTCAAAAGCCCTCAGCTCCTCAGGCGGTAATCCATGCTTCAGAAGTCTCTTAGCTTCTCTGGACACCTCCTTCGCAGCCTGCAATCCTTTTTTTCTAACTATTAAGGAATCAGGAACCTCGGAGAGAATCTTCAGGTATCCGTGGAGGATTCCACTTCTCAGGCTGCCTGATTTATCGTACTCTCTGAGAATAGTGGGTGAACCAACCTCAAAAGTGATTCTCATCCTGTCTGTCAGTTCTCTGGCTATAGAGTCGTGGGACGATATCTTCAGAACCTGGAAGAGGCCTAGATTTCTATCTATGATCTCTTCGTCAGACCTCGGGTCATTAACGTCCAAATAGGGATGTCTACCGAGGCCACCAGGCTTAGCTTCCCTGACCGCCTTATAAAAATCCACGGTATCCTGTGGGGTTGTGTTAGACATGATGGAATGGAAGATCTCTCTCACCAAGCCGTCTCCAGGCTCAGACGCCATGTGGGCAGCGGCTCCATAGCTTGCACACAGGGGAACAAGCAAAGCGGCTATCCCCAGGTTGGTGTTCCCACCTGAGTGCCATCTCTGGCTCTCAGAGACCGCCTCGTGAATCAGCTTTCCTATTCCTATGTCAGAGTATCTGCCTTTAAAAGCATGGTTAAATCCGGCCTCAGCAGCATTTCTCAAGGTTTCGCCTATGGCAACCGCGCTCGCGAGATAGTGCTCCAGAGTCGTATCGCTGAAGTCGAAGTATCGGTTGACGTTTCCAGGCTTAGGGCATGCAACCTCCAAAACACATGACATCTGGGCGCACAAGGCGATTCCTCGGGGGTCCATGGTAACTCTTCAGTGATAGGATATATTTAATATTCCTAAAAGGAACTCAGCCAGGGCTCTCTTTTTTTCCAGGTTATTCATAATTGTATCCGTCCTGTAAACCTCCGTTTCTTCCAAATACAATTCCTCGTCTCTTATATCCACAACGAAGTGATCTACAAGACCCTCATACAACTCCGCCGTGCCCCTGGAGGTGGGCTCAAATCCAAGGGCCTTCATGAACTTATCCGCAGGCCCGCTAACGGGTTTTCTCCCTATTACAGGAGACACGGCAACCCTGTTTTTTCTAGCCTTAAGGGCTTTTCTTATGGGGGGGATAGAGATTATGGGCAGAATGCTGGATACAGGGTTGCTAGGGCCTATTATTATCCCGTCAGCTGACAGTATGGCATCCACTACGCCGGGAGTGGGCGTTGCTTTTTCCGCATCTCTAATGGTGATTCCCGTTACCGTGGGGCTGCCCTTCTTTTCCACCCAGAACTCATGGAGCCCCATGTCTTTCTCAGGGGTTGAGATAACGGTTTCTACGGGATCATCGCTCATAGGATAAACCCTGCCTCTAACTCCGAGGGTCTTCCTAAGGATTTCGATGGTTTCTGAGAGCCTTAATCCACGGCGCATAAGAGCCCCTCTATATATATGGGTGGCCCTGTCCCGGTCCCCTATATTCAGGACTTCATCGTGCCCTAGAGCGAGAAGCTGGCGGTGGGTGAAAAAAGTGTCTCCCTTAATGCCGTGCCATACCTCGTCGTCAATAAGGCCGGAGAGGGTGTACAGCACTGTGTCAACGTCCGGGGAAAAATATCCATGAGGCAGCCAGCAGTCTTCCGCCGTGTTTACCACCACGCTTATCTCTTCCTGAGGAACAAGCTCGATCAGTCCCTGAAGGAGCTTAGGGGTTCCGGTGCCGCCTGAGAAAAGAACGATCAATTTCGTCACCTAAAAATATCCTCTTCCCGTGTCCTCAGAAGGTCCTTTGCCTCACCATCTCCCAGGAAATTCAAACCCTTTATCACAACCACGGGGATTTCCTCGTCTGCGTCTCCCAGGAGAAGGGTCGCTGTGGATGCGATACAGTCTGCTATGGCAACCCTTGTCACCTGGAGTTCTTTTCCATAGATGTCTTTTTCCCCACGCCTGTCCCACAGAGTTATCACTCCACTGGCTCCTATGGCGACTCCCACGCTTCCCCGCCTGAAGGGCCTGCCAAAGGAATCGGCAATCACAACCCCCAGCCTTTTTCCCATGGCTTTCTCAAGGCTTCTTCGTATGGACGCGGCGCTGGAGTCGGGACTGCGGGGGAGAAGTTTAGCGTATCCCTGCGGAACATTGCTCTGATCGATTCCGGCGTTGGCACACACGAAGCCGTGATGGGTCTCAACAATCAAGAAGTTCTTACCGTACCGAAGGACTTTCCTCGACTCCTTGAGGATGAGTTCCACGAGCCGGGGGTCCTTCCCGGTTTTTTCAGCTATCTCAACGGCGTTTTCAGAGGGATTAACTTCCCTAAGAGATATTAAACGTCCCTCTGCCTTGGCAACAATTTTCTCCGTAACGACAACGATGTCCCCGTCTTCAAGGGTTATCTTAGACTCGTCCAGCCCGTTAATTATGGCTTTGGCAGGATCGTCCCCTTTATTTATCAGGGGGATACCCTTTACTCCATAGGCCTGCATGATTCAGAAATATTCGTAGACGGCTTTTTTATTCTTTATCACCGTGAGGGTCTATTTCGAAACATACGGTTGCACCATGAATCAGGGCGACACAGAGATAATGAGGGGCATCGTTGCCAGGGAGCATGAGGTTGTAAATGACCCTAAGAAGTGCGACGTTGCCGTTATAAATTCATGCGGAGTGGTTCAGCACACAGAGAATAAGGTGATAAAGCGGCAGAGAAAACTCCAGGAGATAGGCAAAAAAGTGTTGATAGCCGGCTGTCTCCCCAGGATAAACTTCTCCGCAGTACAAAATGCCGACGGCCTTCTCTCCCCGGGCAGCATAGATCTTATAGGCGAGGCATTGGAGTCAATCTCCAGAGGGAATAAGTTCACGAGTCTCATGGCAACTCGTCTTGAAAAAACCTGCATGCCGAGGCATAGAGCAGGGGGCATGGTGGCCGTAGTACCCATAAGCGAAGGATGCTTGGGTAGGTGCAGCTACTGTGCAACAAAAAAGGCGAGAGGAGGATTAAAGAGCTTCGAACCTCTTGGAGTTGTTAAGGACGTTAAAGAAGCCCTGGAAAAGGGCTATAGAGAGATTCAGTTGACTGCTCAGGACACGGCCGCGTATGGCGCCGACAGTGGAGAAACCCTGCCAGATCTCTTATGGAGAATACTGGAGATAGAGGGGGAATTCAGGGTCAGAGTAGGAATGATGAATCCCGAAACCGCTTTTCCGATATTCAAAAATTTAATGGATTGTTTTTCCAGTGAAAAGCTCTATACTTTTCTTCATCTCCCTGTTCAAAGCGGAGATGACTCGTTGCTTGAGAGCATGAACAGAAATTATACAGTGAAAGACTTTGCATGGATGGCTAAAGCCTTCAAAAAACTCGGCGGAACCCTCTCTACCGACGTCATAGTGGGCTACCCAGGCGAGGACGAGGAATCTTTTCTCATGACTTACAGGCTGATAGAGGATATCAGGCCGGATATTCTAAACATAAAAAGATTCTCACCCCGTCCGGGGACTAAGGCAGCTAAATTGAAAGATATGCCTGACAGATATAAAAAAGAACGGTCACGAAAGCTCACCAAGCTTCACAGCATAATAGGTCTAGAGGAAAACAAGAAGTTTATAGGGGAAGACCATATGGTGTTGGTGACAGAGAAAGGAAAAAAAGGTACCATGCTCTCCAGGACAAACTCCTACAAACAGGTCGTGATTAACGAAGGCTTTCTAGGCGAGTTTAAGAGGGTTAAAATAAGGGAGGCAACATCCACTTACCTCGTGGCATGAGTCATGAGTGCGGCCGCCGGGATTCGAACCCGGGTAGCAAGCTTGGGAAGCTTGAGTCCTAACCGCTAGACCACGGCCGCTTCTTAATGAAATTAATCAGGTCGGATGTATAAAAGTTTTTCATACATTCCACTTTTTCAGGTATCCTCAATGGAAGGGTGAGAAATGGGCCCGGGGAGATTCGAACTCCCGACCTTCAGTGTGTGAGACTGACGTCATAACCCCTAGACCACGGGCCCTTGGTTTTTTAGTTAGTCGGGCAGTATATAATCTTTACTAACCTGTGAAAATTTGCATCGAAACTAATTTAACTGCTCCTCCCTATTACGGTACCCTATGCAGGACCTTCATCAGCGCGTAATGGATATGATCCACGAATATGGGGCCCTAGGTGTCTTGGTGGGGATGTTCCTTGAGTCCAGCGTTCTCCCTATCCCCTCTGAATTAGTACTAGTTGGTGCCGGAGCTATGCAGATCCCTATCCTCACTATCGTGATCTTCGGTTCCATAGGATCTACTCTCGGCTCTGTCATCGGTTACTCCATAGGCAAGTATGGAGGGAGGCCTTTCGTTGATGCTTATGGAAAATATTTCCTGATAACCCCTGAAAAGCTGTCGGCAGCCGAGAAATGGGTTGAGAAATACGGCTCCTTCGCTGTTTTCCTGAGCAGGCTGATACCATTCATACCCTTCAAGGTTTTCTCAGTATCTGCGGGCATCCTTAAAATGAGTTTCATACCTTTTTTACTGTACACTTTTCTGGGGATGATCCCGAGAAGCCTTATCTTAGCCTCCCTTGGAAAAACAATACTCCTATACAAGGTCCCTGGGCTAATAGCTCTGGCAGTCTTGGGTGTCATCAGCTACTACATATACAGAAGAGCTAAGGCCTGATATGATGTCTTGTTTTCACCGCAACACCGGAGTCGAATGAAAGCATTTCCTCAGCATTCAAGACGGCTCTTCCCGTGGCCAGGAGTCTGTCATCCTCATCAACCACGATCACCTCCTGATAAGGACGTAGCTCGTCGTCGCAGGTCTCAACGAATTTTGCGAAAACGCTTTTTCCCTGCTTGATAAATTCTGCAACATCCTCCCTAGCCACCACCCTATTCCGGGGGAAAGGAAGCTTAAGCAGTCTCTCAGCGCCCATCATGGTGGGAACGACAAAGCCATCGGAGGCTCTGAAAGTGGCGAGCAAACCGTCTTTCGAGGTCGCCCTCCTGATTCTTCCGGTTCTTGCCTTATGGATATCCGCGTCGGAGAAAAGGATGTCCCCCGCCCCGGAACCAAACAAGTAATCAGCAGTACTCACCGCCTTTTGCCGGAGGTCTTCTTTCAGAGAAAGCTCTGACAGGTCATCAAATATTTCCCCATCCAATCCCAGGTTTGCTAGGGAGGAATGGAGCAGGACATCGTCAAATCTTTCTGCGTATCTCTTAGCCAAGGCCCTCATGTGTTTCTCTTGGGAAACGTCGATTATGCGAGGAGCCTCGTGTTGGTTTAGAGGATATACATCCTCCACTTCAAGGGGTATAACCCCGAACACTGGGGATAAGACGCAGAGATGATACTCCCTTGCTGCCTGAATTCCGTAGTAGGTGCAGAAGGGTTTCTCTCCCTCGGGCAGAAGTACAAGAACCCTGTCATCGGAGGAGATCCTTGAAAGCCTCATAATATGTCTCGCGACCTCAGGGCGTTGCAGGGATTCTGGCCCGGAATAGAAAAACGCGGACCTCTTTGTCACGGGATCATATCTCTCCACAATTCTATGAGTATAAAAAGTCCTAAGGGCTTCCAGGAGGTAGGGATGTCCCCTG
>JALUUU010000063.1 GCA_027021185.1 archaeon
GATGAGCGGCCATGAGAACCCCATGTTTGTGGAGGACGTGGTCAGGAAGATCCTGATAAACGTCATCAGGAAATTCAGGGGCCTCCCGGACGACAGCCTCATAATAGTGGAGAGCGAGAGCCTTGAAAGCATCCACCAGCACAACGCCGTGGCGAAGAGGATAGCAACCCTCGGAGAGCTCAGGGAAGACCTGGTCAGCTCTTAGCGCCTCATCATTCTGTCGATGAATCTCTTCACCCTGGACTGAGGGATCTCGTACTCCACCCCGATGAGGTCTGCTGCGAGTTTCTTAATGGCTAGGGACGCCGGCGAATCAGGGGCCTCCAGGAGGTGAGGAGTGCCCGACGCAACTGACCTCTTAACCAGGGGATCCTCCGGGATCACCCCTATCACTTTTTGCTCCAGGATATCCTCCACCTCCCTGATGGTGAGGTCGTACTCGTCCATGGTTGCTCTGTTGATAACCACACCGAGAACCTCTGTTCCGAGGTTTTTCGCCACCTGAATGGTTTTGAAGGACGCGGGCATGGCGGGGAAAGATGGTATGACAACCAGGATCAGCTGCCTGCTGGCGGCCAAAGTGGCCACGACGTCTCCGCCTATGCCTGGCGGAACATCGATCAACAGCATCTCCGCCTTAGATCTCAGCTCCTCGAATATGTCCCCCAGGCTGGCCAGATCAACCTTCCTAAGCTTATAGAGGGATATGCCGGCCGGCACAACCCTCACGCCACCGGGGGCGTTGTATATCGCCTTATCTATCTCAGCCCTCCCCGCCAGAACATCGCTGAGGGTGACCTTCATGCCCTCAAGGCCGAAGTGGAGCTCCAGGCTGGGGAGCTCCAGGTCCGCATCAAGGAGGATCACGTTCCTCCCGAAGGAGGCTAGGGCAACCCCAAGGTTGGCGGTGAGGAATGTTTTCCCCGTGCCGCCTTTTCCGGATCCTATTGCGATAGATAGGCTCATTTCATTTTATTCTATAACGTGCTCAAGGAGGTGCTCAAGGGCTTCTTCTCCTCCCTCCCCTAGGGTTCTGCGGGTTACGTAGTCGCTGATCCCCCGGAGGCTTTTCTCTCCCACGGATATGGCGTAGCCCGCGTATCTCAGCATCTCTTTATCGTTCTCACTATCCCCTATGGCCACAACGCTCTCCCCGGGTATCTTCATCTCCTCAACCATGGCTTTTAGGGCTCTTCCTTTATTAACCCCTGGGTCCTTGATGTGAATCGCGTATTTGGTGTCCACCACATCAACATCAAATTCCCTTAGAACCCTTCTGACATCCTCCACGTCCACCGTGCGGTATATGGCTATCTCTGTTTTTCTGAGCTCCGACCTTGAGACCTTCTCAACCTTCAGTTTCCTGGAGAGGTGTTCGAAGGCTTTTTCCACCCTGGTGATGTCCCCGAGGTAGATGGGCTCTTTTTTGCCCGCAGGGAGCACGACGCCGCCGTTCTCTGCGATTATCCCCCCAGTGGTGCCTATGAATATGGAGGCGGCCTCAGATATGCACATGATGTTTCCAGTGGCCAGGATAACAGGTATCCCCCTGGCCTCCAGCTCCCGTATCTTCTCCACGACCCCGAGGTGAAGCCTTCTCTTCTCATCGGTGAGGGTGCCGTCTATATCGATTGCTACTGCTCTGACATCCATCTAAGTCTAATCCCTCACTCCATCTTTTATCACAGAGAATATCGCCTCACCCTCTGGGAGACTCGGGGAGTCAATTAGCCTCGCCACCCTCTTCCCGCCTTTGGATTTGCGGAGGTATATCCGGAAGGTTGAGGAATGGCCAACTATGTGCCCCCCTATGGGAGCTGTCGGATCCCCGAAGAAAAAGTCGGGCCTGGTCATCACCTGGTTCGTAACTATTACCGCCAGGTTATAAATGTCGCTCAGCCTCTGAAGGCCGTGCATGTGCCGATTCAGCTTCTGCTGCCTCTCACTGAGCATTCCCCTGCCGGTGTAGTCGCTTCTGAAATGAGACGTCAAGGAGTCCACAACTATCAATCCTATGTTTTTCTCCTTAATAATGTCCTCCGCCTTCTCCGCGAGGAGCATCTGATGATCGCTGTTATAGGCCCTTGCGACCACGATGTTGTCAAGGATCTTCATGGGGTCAAGGTCGAGGGCCTCAGACATCTGAATTATCCTCTCAGGGCGGAAGGTGTTCTCCGTGTCGATGTAAAAAGCGGTTTTCTCGAGGCCGCCCTTATCCTCAGGGAGCTGGACATTGACTGTGAGCTGATGACACAGCTGAGTCTTCCCTGATCCGAACTCCCCGAAAAACTCGGTTATGGCCTGTGTCTCTATACCGCCGCCCAAAAGCTCGTCCAGGGTGGAGCTCCCAGTGGTTATCTTGCGCAGAGTTTTCCTCTTCTCCAGGACCTCAATGCCCGTCATGAATCCCATCTGCAGGGACTCCCGGGCGGCGTTGATAACCCTTGTGGCGATGCTCTCCCCCATCCCCGCGGCGTCCTTTAATTCCCCAGGAGTGGCCACCGCGATGCTCTCCACAGTCTTGAATCCCGCATCCCTGAGCCTGTCTGCCGTCGCCTCTCCAACTCCCGGCAAATCCTCTAACTCCATCTCACTCTTCCTCCATGAGTCTGGCTTTCCTTAGAAGCTCCTCTGCCTCTTTTTTTGGGTCAGGATTAAGATTGAGGTCATATACCACGAGCTCCTCCCTTCCCGTGAAGTCGTTATGCCTCACGCTCACCGTGGCCACAACTTCTCTGCCCATGAGTTCCTTCCTTCTCTTCTCTATTTTCTCCGCCACGTCTCCCTCCGACGCCTCCGCCAGGGTTACGTTAAGCAATGCCTCGGCCATCTTATCATAAAAAGCTGCCCTCATGTTCCCCGTGCCGTCGTCTATGACGGCGTTGACGACCATTCCTTTGCCGTCATCCCTGTCAAAGACCCTTAGGGTGTCATATATCTCCAGCAACGCCCCCCTTATCTCTGCCCTGTCTCCCTGCCGGAGATCGCCGATGCTCCTTCTCTCCGCCTCAGTCCATGGAGCCGGCCTTATATCCTGAACGGCCTCCACTTCCTCACCTGGATTTATCACTACTTTGCCGTACCTGCCCACGTTAACCTCCGGCTCCCCAAACCTGAACTTGACATAGCCCCTGAGGATCTTCAGCACATCCCCCTCCTCTATCTTACCCTCCTCAACCAGGGCAACGTCATCATCCCA
>JALUUU010000064.1 GCA_027021185.1 archaeon
GGCGTACTTCGGGGCCGAGCCGTGAACGGGCTCGAAGACCGCTATTTCCTCGCCTATGTTGGCGCTCGGGGCGAGGCCCAGCCCCCCCACGAGGCCGGCGCAGAGATCTGAGAGAATGTCTCCGAAGAGATTAGTGGTGACTATGACGTCGAAGATCTCGGGGTTCTTGACGAGCTGGAGGGCCATGTTGTCCACGATTCGGTCCTCGAACTCCACCTCGGGATAGTCCTGGGCCACCTCCCTCGCCACCCGCAGAAACAATCCCCCGGTGGTCTTGAGGATGTTGGCCTTGTGGACCGCCGTAACCTTGCGGCGGTTCTCTCTCAGGGCGTATTCGAAGGCGAACCTGACTATCCTCTCCGAGGCCTTCCTGGTGATGCGGTTAACGCTCTCCGCTATGGTCTTGTCCTCGTCTACGAAGCGCTCAATGCCGCAGTATAGGCCCTCGGTGTTCTCCCTCACCACGACGAGGTCCACGTCGCTGTATCTCGCCTTAACCCCCTCGAAGGTCTTGGCCGGGCGGAGGTTGGCGTAGAGATCCAGGGCCTGCCTTATGCCGACGTTAACGCTTCTGAAGCCCGAGCCCACGGGGGTTGTGATGGGTCCCTTCAGGGCCACCCTGTTCCTCCTGATGCTCTCCAGGAGCTCCTCCGGCAGGGGGGTGCCGTATTTCTCCAGGGCCGCCTCCCCGGCGGGCATCTCCTCGAAGTCTATCCTGACCCCCGTCGCCCTCAGGACCCGCAGAGCCGCGTCCACGACCTCCGGGCCTATGCCGTCTCCCTTAATGAGGGTCACCTTGTAGCTAGGCAAGCTTGAATCCTCCGTTCTTCTTTATGTGCGCCACCAGTCCGCCGTCCTGCAGGATCCTGGTCATAACCCCAGGCAGGGGGGTGAAGCGTATCTCGGTGCCCTGGGTGTGGTTCTTCACGACGCCCTCCTCCAGGAAGACCTCGATCTCGTCTCCCTCCCGGATCTTGTCGGTGTCGCATATTACCACTGGGAGCCCGATGTTGACGCAGTTCCTGTAGAAGATCCTGGCGAAAGACTTGGCCAGGACCACGCTCACACCGGCGAGCTTTATTATCCTGGGGGCGTGCTCCCTGCTTGATCCTAGGCCGAAGTTCTCCCCTGCGGCGATTATGTCGCCCTCCCTGACCTCCGAGGCGAACTCGGGGCGGGCATCCTCGAGGACGTGCTTGGCCAGCTCCTTGAGGTTGGAGCGAAGATGGAAGTACCTCCCGGGGGCGATTAAGTCGGTGCTTATGCTGTCGCCGAACTTCCATGCCCTGCCCTTCAGACCCATACTCATACTCATACTCACACTCATACGTATTCCCTCGGATCAGCTAGTCGTCCCTCGATGGCCGTGGCGGCTGCTGTGGCGGGGGAGGCGAGGTAGATGAAGCCCTCGGGGTTGCCCATCCTGCCCTTGAAGTTCCTGTTCTGGGTCGACAGGCATCGCTCCCCGTCCCCCAGAACGCCTTGATGAATCCCCACGCAGGGGCCGCAGCCAGGAGATGTAACCACTCCGCCGGCCCTGATAAAAACGCCTATAAGCCCCTCCTCGAGGGCCTGCAGATAGACCTTCTTGGAGGAGGGGGTGACTATGAGGCGCGTCCCCGGGTGGCATTTCCTGTCTCTCAGAATCTTGGCAGCCACGCGGAGGTCCTCTATCCTGCCGTTGGTGCAGGTTCCTATGAAGACCTGGTTAATGGCCACGTCTCGGCACTTTTTGTGGGTTATCCCGTAGACGTTGTCCACGGTGTGGGGGAAGGCCACCATGGGCTCCAGCTCCCCCAGGTCGTAGTCGTATTCCCTCTCATAAACAGCGTCATCCCCAGGCTTAATCTCCCTGTAGTCCTCTTCCCGTCCCTGCTCCCGCAGGTATTCCTTGGTTACGGCGTCGCCGGGGAAGATCCCTGTCTTTCCCCCTGCCTCGACGCTCATGTTAGAAACGGTTAGCCTGTCAGGCATCCCCAGGCTCCTGACCCCGGGGCCGGTGAACTCCATGGCCTTGTATGTGGCGCCAGCGGCGCCTATGTCGCCTATGATGCGCAGGATAAGGTCCTTTGAGTAGACCCCCTCGGGGAACCTGCCGTGGAGGTTGAACATAAGGCTCTCGGGGACCCTGAACCATGCCTTGCCCATGGCCATGGCCACCGCCACGTCCGTGCTCCCCATGCCCGTGGCAAAAGCCCCGAGGGCTCCCAGGGTGCAGGTGTGGGAGTCGGCCCCCACCACAAGGTCCCATGGCTTGACCATGCTCTCAGCGGCTCTTTGGTGGGACACGCCCTCCCCGACCTCGGAGAGCACCGCCCCCGTCTCCTCGGCGAAGCTCCGCAGGGTGGCGTGGTCGTTGCTCAGCTCCTTACGCGGCGAGGGGGAGGCGTGATCAAGGAAGAAAACAGTTTTCTCGGGGTTGGCGAGCCCTCTGCGGCCCAGGGCCTTGAGCTGGGCCACGGCCAGGGGCCCTGTGCCGTCCTGGGCGTAGGCCAGGTCAACGTCGGCTACAACGAATTGCCCTGCCTTCACCTCCCTCCCTGCGTGTTCGCTGAGAATCTTCTCCGCCATGGTGGCCATGCTATTTCCCCTTGATGACCCTTTGAGCTATCTCTTTGAGCTCCTCGTCTGTTATCGCGCTCTTCCTGTTCATGGAGCTCTCCTTAACGGCCTCCACGATCTTCAGCAGCTCCTCCTTGCCGACATTTATCCCCAGCTCGTTGAGCTTGTCCCAGACGGCGTGCTTCCCGGAGTGCTTCCCTATGACGATCCGCCTGCTCGCACCTATCTCGTCGGGGAGAAAGGACTCGTAGGTGTAGGGATACTTGAGCACCCCGTCGACGTGTATCCCTGACTCGTGGGTGAACATGTGCTGCCCGACGATGGAGCGGTTCAATGGCACAGGTATTCCGCTGGCCTTCTCCACGTAGCGGGATATCTCGTACAGCTTGCTTATCTTGTAGGGGAGGGTGAGGTTGTAAAGCTTGGTCAGACCCATGATGACCCCCTCGAGGGAGGAGTTCCCGGCCCTCTCCCCGAGGCCGTTGACCGTGGTGGAGGCCCACTCGGCTCCGCCCTCGAAGGCCGCTAATGCGTTGGCCACGGCGAGGCCGTAGTCGTTGTGGGTGTGGATCTCGATGGATATGCCCACGTCCTCGATGAGCTTCCTCGTCAGGTAGC
>JALUUU010000065.1 GCA_027021185.1 archaeon
CCTCTTCCTTAATGATCTCCGGTTCCTGGGCAAGACACAGCGACGTGAAAACCAGCAAACCCATGAGGATCAGGTGTCTCATGGCCCATACAGCCAAAGATAACGTCTCCCCATCAATTGAAGGGAGACCCTTTGCCTTTTATTTATTATTTATATCTATGCAGCCCACATATCCCCTACCATGCTCCACGTAATACTGGCAGAGGCGGAGATAGAGCTGATACCCCCGGAGCTATGGAACGCCCGGGGAATCGTCTCCTACGCCAAGAAGCGGGGAAAACCCCCGGGCAAGTGCCTCCTCGACTCCAACCTGCATCACTCGACGATGCGGGACCTTCCCCAGCAGGAGCGCCGCGGAAGGCCCGACATAGCCCATATCACCCTGCTCTACCTCCTGGGATCTGTGGCTAATCACGAGGGCATGCTGAGGGTCTACGTCCATACCCGAAACGACGAAGTGATATATGTGAAACCCGAAACCCGGCTTCCAAGGAACTATAACCGCTTCGTCGGCCTGATCGAGAAGCTCTATCAGGTCGAGGAGGACTTGTTTCTCATGATGAGAAAGCTCACGGTAGAGGACCTGGTGAGGGAGATAAAGCCGAGCCGCACGCTTCTCATGGACGAAGGCGGAACACTTGTGAGCCCCGGAGGCCTCGCCGATAGGATGAGGGATAACCTGTGCGTGGTTATAGGCGCCTTCCCCCACGGAGGATATAATAAAAGCTATGACTTCGCCGATGAGCGGATCTCCCTATATGAGAAACCCCTTGAAACATGGACCATTGCCTCAAAGATTACGTGCCTCTATGAGTACACCGTTCTCCGAAAACTCCTGGGAAATGGCTAGGCAACCAGGGGTATCTCCGCCCCGCAAAACGGGCATTTCTTTTCATGGGTCACCTTGTACCGCTTGAGTCTGTATCCCTCCCGCTCGATTAACAGCTTCCCGCATCCGTGACAGTAGGTGTTCTCGTATCGATGCCCAGGGAGGTTGCCTACGTATGGATACTGCACCCCCATCTCCCTGGCCGTGGTGTAGGCCTTCTCCAGCACAGAGACCTGGGTAGGGGATGCCGTGAACCTGTAGGCCGGGAAGTACCTGGTAAAGTGGAGCGGCACCCATGGGCCCAGTCTCTCAAGATGCTCCACAACGAGGCCCCTTATCTGCTCCGGGGAGTCGTTCACCCCCGTTACTATGAGATTCACCATTTCCACGTGAAGACCCATGTCCCTGGCTTTCTCGGCGTTTCTCCAGACAACCCCTGCATCCAGGCCCCCGAGGTGCTTTTTATACACCTCGGCGTCTCCTTTGATGTCTATCTTTATGGCGTCCATCCCCGCCTCCCCCAGCTTTTCCAGGGCCTTTTCCGTCATGTATCCGTTAGAAACCGCGCATGAGTAAAGCCCCTTTTCTCTGGCTAGTTTGAAGACATCGAGGAGGTACTCGAAGAGCAGTGCGGGCTCCTGGAAGCTGGCGCATACGCCCCTGTCACCGCCCCTGATAGCGGCCTCCACCATGCTGCCGGGGGACACGTAGTTCGCCCTCGCGGGCTCAGCCGCCCGGCGGGACAGATGCCAGTTTTGACACCAGGGACAAGCCATGTTGCATCCCCAAGTGGAGAAGGTCATGGCAGAGCTTCCGGGATAAAAGTGGAAAAAAGGCTTTATCTCTATGGGCCTCGACTCCATGGCCGAGATGTCGCCGTACACCAGGGTGTAGAGCTTCCCGTCCCTGTTGGCTCTGGTCCTGCAATAGCCCCTTTTCCCTGGAGGTATTCTGCACCGCCTCTCACAGACCAGGCATTCCAGTAAGCCGTTACGGGGCCGGTATAGACTGGCCTCCCTCAGGGTCTCCATGGATAAATATTATCTAAAGGGAGCATGATTAATAAATCCATGGCCACAGCTAGGGCGCACGTCTTCATCTCTGGGAGGGTTCAAGGGGTCTTCTTCAGGGCATATACCCGGGACAAGGCCCTGGAACTGGGTCTGAGGGGATGGGTACGCAACATGCCGGACGGCCGGGTGGAGGCGGTTTTTGAGGGGGATAGAGGCAGGATAGAGGAGATGCTGAAGTGGTGCAACGAGGGCTCCCCCTACGCGAGGGTGGAGGACGTCGAGGTCCATTGGGAAGAACCCAGATCGGACATGCGTTCCTTTGAAATCAGGTACTGAGGGACGCCCTTCAGGAAAGGAATGATTCCCCAGCGAGGCACCGCGGAGCCGGCTAGGAGCTGAGAAATCACTTCACAGCTACACATTTTAAGATGTCCGTCAAGGGGTTGGGGTAGGCAAATAATTAAATATGGCCGCCTCAATTCTCTACCGGCTATGAAGATAAGTCTGGATGTGGTTCTCAAGGATATCCCTGGGCAGCTCGTCAAAGCCCTGGAGCCCATATCAAGCTACGGAGGCAACATAATCAGCATAGTCCACCTCAGGGAAGAGGTCACCGGCGGCAGGGTCCCCGTCCACGTCACCTTCGAGGTGGAGCCCCCGAGGCTTGAGAAAATCCTGAGAGAGCTGGAGGACAGGGATATATGGGTGTCCAAGGTCGGCGAGGTCAGGAAAAAGGAGAAGCTGAAAGTCCTTCTCATCGGGCATATAGTGGACACAGACGCCAGGGACACCATAGACAGGATAAACGATATAAAGGGCGCCATGGTCGCGGACCTCGCCCTGGCCATGCCTCATCCTGAGAAGGAGTCCTCGGCGAGGATGGATATCGAGGTCTCCGGGGATGACGTGGCAGAGAAGGTCATAGAGCGCCTGGAGGAGATAGCCAGGGAGAAGAACCTCATAGTTATAAAGTCCCTATCGAAGAACAGCTCCGGCATATAGGGTGTGTAGAGATGCGAGTTCAGCTCATAGGCTTCGGAAACATCGGCCAGGGACTGGCCAGGGTGCTGCTGGAAAAAGAGAAGTATCTGGAAAAAAGGCACGGCTTAAAGCTTAGAGTTGTCTCCATCTCGGATATCAGCGGCACAGTGGTTGACGAGGAGGGCGTTGATCTTAAGCGGGCCCTCGAGGTCGTGGAGCGGGAGAAAAAGATCATTGGCTATCCCGGGGAGGAGATGAGCGGCCTGGAGGCGATAAAAACCGTGGACGCGGAGGTGGTTATAGAGGTCACCCCATCCAATATAAAAACGGGGGAGCCTGGGCTGAGCCATATGCTGGCTGCTATGAAGCGGGGGAAGCACGTGGTGACCTCCAACAAGGGGCCCCTCGCCCTCGAGTTCAAGAAGCTCAAGGAAACAGCGGAGAAGAAAGGAGTGGCCTTCAGATTCGAGGCCTCGGTCGGCGGCGCCATGCCCCTGGTTAACCTGGCGACAGAGATGCTGTCCGGGGACGAGATATACGCCATCGAGGGGATCCTCAACGGAACAACCAACTACATCCTAAGCAGGATGACCAAGGAGGAAAGCCCCCTGGAGCTCGTTCTACGAGAAGCCCAGGAGCTCGGCATAGCCGAGACCGATCCGAGCTACGACATCGACGGCGTGGACACCGCGAGCAAACTCGTTATCCTGGCGAACGCCATAATGGGCGTCGACGCAAGCTACAGAGACGTCAAGATCCAGGGCATAAGGAAGATAACCCCTGAGGCCATCAAGCTCGCCAAGGAGGATGGCTACGTAATAAAGCTCGTAGGCGAGGTGAAGAACAGCCACCTGGAGGTCGCCCCCCGGCTGGTTCCCGTAAACCACCCCCTAAACGTGGACGGCGTCCTGAACGTGGCTCTCCTGAGGGCGGACATAGCCGGGGACATCACCATCGTCGGCAAGGGAGCCGGAGCCAGGGAGACGAACAGCGCCATCCTGAGCGACGTCATCAGCATATGGAAAAACGGGGCCTGCCTCTGATTTAATTTTATTTTTCTAACGTCAGTTTTCTATCAGCGGCTGCTATGAAGTACATCGTCATCGTGGGCGACGGGATGGCCGATTACCCCTTGGAGGAGCTCGGGGACAAGACCCCTCTCCAGGCAGCCGATACGCCTAACATGGACGAGATCGCGGCTAAGGGGGCCAGCGGGCTCTTCAAGACGATCCCTGACAACATGGGGGCCGGCTCAGACATAGCCAACCTGTCCATAATGGGGTATCATCCCAGGAAGTACTACACCGGCCGCGGACCCCTGGAAGCCGCCAGCATGGGGGTGGACGTGGGGGAAAACGACCTGGTTTTCCGGTGCAACATAATAACGGAGGAGAACGGGCGGATAAAGGACTACTCCGCCGGGCATATAAGCAGCTCAGAGGCTGAGGAGCTCCTCAGAGCCGCCGCTGAAGCCTTCTCGGATGTGGGGGAGTTCTATCCCGGGATCAGCTATAGGCATGTTTTCATACTGCGGGACAGCTCCAACCAGCTCGTCTCCACACCTCCCCACGACGCCCTCGACGGGGAGATAACCAAGCATCTCCTAAAGCCGGAGAACAGTCCCTTGGCGGCCAAGCTCAACGAGATGATGCTCAGGTCCCGGGAGGTATTATCAAATCATCCCGTCAACCTTAGAAGGATAAAGGAGGGGAAAAACCCTGGAAACATGCTGTGGCTATGGGGCCAGGGAACAAGGCCTAAAATGGAGCCCCTGCAGGAGAAGTACGGCATAAGGGGGGCTGTTGTCTCCGCCGTGGACGTTATTAAGGGGCTGGGACGATACACCGGGATGGAGATCCTTGAGGTCGAGGGCGCCACGGGTTACTACGACACCAACTATGAGGGCAAGGCACGGGCCGCCCTGGACGCGTTGAGGGACAAGGACTATGTATACGTCCATGTCGAGGCCATCGACGAGGCCTCTCACGCCGGAGACGTGGAGATGAAGATAAAGGCCCTTGAGGATTTTGACCGCAGACTGGTGGGGGAAATCCTCGACGGGCTGCCGGGGCTGGACGACGGCGTGGCCATAGGTCTGCTGCCCGACCACGCCACGCCCATATCGGTGCGGACCCACGTTAAGGATGCCGTTCCCTTCGTCATAATGGGCGGGAAAAAAGACGACACCCAACGTTTCGACGAGGCCTCGGCGAGGAAAGGGCTCTACGGCCTGCTGAAGGGGGAGGAGTTCATGAGAAGCCTCCTCGCCCCCTAGCCTAGCCCAGGAAACGTCTTATCCAGGCGGCGTGAAGGATTTTCTCCTCCAGCATGGGGATGTCCCCTCTGCCCAGGGCGGAGATAACCTCCTTGACCGCCTCCCCATGGGCCCTGTCCACCTCTCCCCCGAATCTCTCAACGACGGCCCTGATCTTTTCCGCGAGATTCTCCGGGATAAGCCTGAGCCCGTCCTCGCTGAAGTACCTCAGAGCATCCCTCATATCCTCCCTGAATCCCCTGTACGTGTCTGATAGAAAGTCCAGGTCCCTCTCTTTCAGTGAGCTCACCCCGAGGACCTCCGGGGGGATGCCCACAGAGTACAGGGCCGCGCAGAAGGTTATCGCCCTGGGCAGCTTTATTCCCCTGTGTCTCCGGGGATAGCCGAAGAGTCCTATGTGAAGCTTCCTCGCCCTTCGCCGGGGGATCTGCCTGGAGAGCCTGTCCACCAATGGTGCCAGGAGGGCGACCTCTCTGGAGTACTCCGCTGAGAACCGCTCAATGATGTCCAGGGCCCTGTCCTCCTCAATGGCCAATGCCCTGCTCCTCCTCGCTTTCTTAATCCTATCCACCGCCTCAAGGACCTCGTCCTGGGGGTAATCGTATTTGAAGGCGGATTGAAGGGTGAAGGTCTGCACGCTGGGATATCCCCTGAGGCAGGCCTCAACCCCCGCCGGGTAGAAGTTGCCTCTGAAGGGCGCTGAGCCGACGCCTATGATTGGATACAGCTCCACCCCCACGTCTTCCTGCGCCTTCTCAAGTCTCTGGAGGGCGATCTTGTTAAGCAGGACCGCGCTCACCATGCCGTAGTTCAGGGCAGGGTCGCTTCTTGCCAGGAATATCCTCTGATACTCCAGGTCCTTATCCCTGAGGTAGTTCGTGATTATCTCGGCCGCCCCCAGGATGCTGTTCTTGTCCTCAAGGAGGGGGATCACGTTTATCTCCTCGGGCCTGAACTCCCCTATCCAGTCCGCAATTGTTATGTCCCCGGGGGATATCTTCTCGTACTGCTTTCCAGCCACGAAGTCCCTGTAGAAGGAGTACACCCTGTTCAATGCCTCGTGGGATGAGGTCATGGGGAGGATCACCTCGAAGATGGGGCATACGTCTCTCCCGTAGAACAGCTTAGCCGCGTCGAAGCTGCGGGGAATGCTCTCCAGGGTCTCTAGGAGGATCTTCGCCTCTGCTTTTTCCACCTCCGGGTTAGGGACCCGCAGGGTAACGAAGACTTCCTCCCCCAGCACGTGCTCCCTGAAGTAGTACTCATATTTGGTGAGAAGCTTTTTAACGACGAAGGCGTCAACCTCTTTGCCCTCGCAGTCCCACATCTGCTCCTCACAGCCCAGGGCAGAGAAAACATAGTACGCCTCCTTTATTTCGTCCTCACCAGCCAAGACCCCTTCCCCGGCGAAGAAGGGGGTGGCAACGTTGTCAGGATGCTGGGTGGACATGCACCTCGGAACCTTAGCCATGGCTAACTATCCCCTGAGTAAGCAGAAAAATATAAGCTAATTCATGAGCCGCTGATTGCACATTAACTACTTGAGGTCGTCCCGCAGGTCGTCAGGGAGCATGTGAGGAATGTCGTCGATGATTGGATACCAGCGTTCACAGGAAACGCAGACCAACACTTCCCCCTTGATCTTCTCGAGATCTGATCCGCACTTCGGGCATGAGGTCCTGTCTGGGAATCTCTCGGCGTAGTAGCGGATATCGCATTTTTTACAGAGGAGAAAGTCCTCCTCATCCTTCAGCTCCACATCCTCTTTACACATCGGACATGCCAGGATTTCCAGCAACTCGCTGCTGATGGGCATATCATAAAAATCCTACCTCTTTATTTAAATGCTTTCCTGTGGAGCCATTGTAGGTCTTTTCTGGTGTTCACGTTGACGGCTAGGCGGGGGTTGTTCATCACAACGGTTCTCTGGGGACCGTGGAGGTCTCCGCCGTCCACGATGTTAATCCCTGCCGGCACGAGGTCTCCGTATACAATAGTCGGGGTGAGGCCCATGTCCAGTAAGAGAGTCTTGGGCACCATAACCGCTAAAGCGGGCTCTCTCTGCCCCGAGTATTCCCCCACCACGGCGTCCACGTCCCCCGGCCTTATCAGGGGCAGGTCCGCCGCCATGGTCAAGGTGGGGCCGAGCCCCAGGTTCTTGAGAGCGTATATCATGTCCTCCACGTATCCGCGGCCAGGGGCCCGCAGGATCCTCCACTCCTTTTTCCTCAGGTATTCCTCTGTCTTCCTGGTCAAGGGACTTGTCACGACGATGATCTCCCCTATCTTCTCGGCTTGCTCCAGGGAGGCGATAACATGCCTCACCAGAGGACGCCCCCTGTACAGGGCCATGGGCTTCTCCCCTTCGCCGAATCTCTCCCCTTTGCCGCCTGCCATTACCAGAGCCGGAAGCTTCATATCAATACCACCAAGGCCAGCATCCTGGTTAGCTCATTCGCCGCTCCCAGAACATCCCCAGACACTCCCCCGATAAGCCTCTGTGAGAACCTGGCCATCGAGTAGGAAAAAACCAGGATCACCAGAAGCAAGGGTACTGATTTTATCCCCGCCAGGGGGGCGACGATGACGAGGTAGAGCATAACCCCCAGAAACACTGCTCCCCTGCTCCTTCTGAGGGTGGTGATGAACTCTTCCCCCATGCCGCTCCAAGCTGGAGGAGCCATGGACGCCACGAGCAACATAGAGAGTTTTGCAGACGCCTCCGCCATTACCAGGGCTGATACGATGTTCTCAGCGCTGGATAGGGCCAGATATGTGACGAGGATGGTGAACAATCCCACCCCGAAGGCTCCTGTCCCTATCCCCGGTGAGTGCATAACCCTCTGCCTCTGCCTTTGACCGCCCCTTATCATGGCGGCGTCTCCCAGATCCAGGAGGCCGTCTAGATGATGGAAACCCGTTAGGAACAGGAGGAAGAAGAAAGCCATGGCCGCTGAGACGCTCCACGGCAGGAAGGCCTGTAGAAAATAGCCCAGAGAACCCGCCAGGGCCCCGATAACAGCCCCCACCAAGGGGAAAAGCCATGCCCCTGAGGCTGCTTCCCTCAGGCTGCAGTATCCCCCCACGGGCAGGACTGTGAGGAAACCGAGGATGCATCTAAGTCTCTTAATCACATCCATATCATGGCCACCAGGGTGATGATAACGAAGAAGGCTACGGAGAGATTAACCATGCTCAGGGCGCGGAGAATATGTCTGGCCCCCAGGTCCTCATGGCGCTCCCCTATCCTGTACACGCCGATTTTCTCCAGCTGGACCCCCAGGGCCCCGGCCACCGCCGAGATAGGGTGCCCGGCATTGGGGCTCGGGGTTTTGCATCTGTCCCTGAGATATATCCCTACAGAGTTTCTCCATGCCTCCCCCAGGAACAGGGCGGAGAGTATCAGCAGGCCTCCGGATATCCTCGCGGGCACATAGCTCAGTAGGTCGTCCATCTTCGCCGAGAAAAACCCGATGTCAAGCAGGCCCTTTTTTCTGTACCCCACCATGGAGTCAAGGGTGTTTGTGGCTCTGTATAAGGCTGCCCCCGCGACGCCCTCAGGGACGCCGAAGGCCAGGCTGAGCACAACAAAGTAGAAGAGGGGCGCTATTATCCCGTCCACCGTGCTGTCCCCCACAGATTCCACGGCTGCAGAGGCGATGTGCCTCTCCTCCAGGGAGGACGTGTCTCTCCCCACTATGGATGATACCGCCTTCCTCGCCTCATCCACCTCGCCCTGTAATAGGTGGTCGGCGACGGGTCTGGCGTGCTCCTCGAGGCCTCTCCAGCTGAACTGAAGCTTTAAAATGAACGCCGCGAGGACTAGGCCTGCCACTCCCTGGAGGGATGCGAGGAGATATGCTCCCAATGCGAAGGGCAATGCGGTCGAGACATAGAGCAGGACGCCGCTCAGCCTATGGTCTCCGAGCCTAGACAAGAGGGCTGCTATTACCCTGCCCAGATAGGCCACTGGGTGATAAGTATTGGACGGCTCACCCATGGCCCTGTCGAGAATGAGGGCCCCTATCAGCACAGCAACAGCCTCCGCCGTCATTTCCTAAGCCCCATAATATCCATGACCTTGTCTATGTCTACGTGTTTTCTGACAACCCGAGCCGCCTTCTTAAGGCTCCCGTACCATACCTCTGAGGGCTCATAGAAAGACGATCCCCCATTGAAGAGAGCTTTTCTCAGAGGAGGTAAATCGAAGATTCCGTGGAGGTATGTTCCGAAGACTCTGCCCTCCCTATCAGTGGCCCCCTCTGGGCGTCCATTCAGGTCGATAATGGGCTCAGCCTCCTCGCCGAGGCTTGTTTTTCCCATATGGATCTCGTATCCCCTTACTTTCCCTCCCTTAATGCCCCTGAATATCCCCCTCGAGGATATAATGTTCCCCTCAACTCTCACAGTGGTCTTGGAGTATTCCTTAAATATTGTCTCCACGTCCAGGAGGCCAAGACCCCTCATCTCCCCCGGGGAGTCGAGCTCCACGCCTTTCTCGTCAGATATCCTTTTACCCAGCATCTGGAAGCCGCCGCAGAGACCTATCACCCTCGCCTCTCTGGCTAGGCGCCTTATTTTCTCCTCGAATCCCTTCCTCCTGAGCCACTCCAGGTCCTTGAAGGTGTTCTTGGTCCCGGGGAGTATTAGGACATCGGGTCTGCCAAGCTTCCCTGGTTCGTCAACGAACCTGACCCTGGCGCCCTCGTACACCAGGGGATCAAAGTCTGTGAAGTTAGAGATCCTGGGGAAGCGCAGAACCGCCACGTCCAGGACCCCTTCCCCTGCCACGCTCGTTAGGGAGACAGAGTCCTCCAGGGGCAGCTTCAGCTCCTGGATGTACGGCAGCACCCCTAGAACGGGTTTCGCCGTGAGCTCCTCTATCCTGCTTATTCCGGGCTCAAGGATGTCCATGCTCCCCCTGAACTTGTTAATGATCACGCCTTTTACAAGGTCTCTGTGTTCCTCTTTAAGCAGCTCCAGGGTTCCGTATATGCTGGCGAAAACCCCGCCCCTGTCTATGTCCGCCACCAATAGCACCGGGGCCTCTGCGATCTCCGCCACCTTCATGTTGGCTATGTCTCGGTCGTATAGATTTATCTCCGCCGGGCTCCCAGCCCCCTCTATGACTATCGCCTCGAAGTCCTCCGCAAGCTTATCATATGCCTCTTTAATGACCCTGAGGCCCCTGTCTATAGCGAAGGACCTGTAGTACTCCCCCGCGTCCATGTCCTCGAAGGGTCTGCCGTTTATAATGACCTGGGACCTGCATTCCCCCATGGGCTTAACGAGGATAGGGTTCATCTCAACCCTGGGCTCGACTCCCGCCGCAAGGGCCTGAAGAGCCTGGGCCCGGGCGACCTCATGGCCGTCAGGGGTGACGAAGGAGTTGAGGGAAGTGTTCTGGGATTTGAATGGGGCTACCCTGTATCCCTCCTCCTTGAGGATGGTGCACAGCACCGCAACCAGGAAGCTCTTCCCTGCGTTGGAAGAGGTGCCCTGAATCATTATCCCCTTAGCCTTCCTCATTCCTCACAAGCTCCTTCCTCAGCTTCAATAATTCCTCTCTGCTGAGGTTTTTACCATCTATCGCGGCCTTGACGACCCCCGCGACTTTTTCGTCATGGATCCAGTGGCAGTCTATGCAGCTCCACACCCTGCCCTTTTCTTTCCTGTCCTTATATTTCCCCCCGGTTGAGGAGTCGAGGCACGGGTAGAAGGGGCAGTAGCACCATAGGCAGTCTTGCCCCGGGAAGTGGCACGGGTAGTATTTGCAGTCAGCCACGCAGCTCCCCCCTCAGCTGTCTCAGCTCATCGATCAGGCGCTGGTTCTCATCCCGAAGCTTCACGGCAACCCTTATGTAGTCCTCCCCCAGGCCCTCGAAGGAGCTGCAGTCCCTAACGAGAATGCCTTTCTTCAGGAGCCGCCTCTTCAGCTCCGGTGAGGATATCTCTCCCCCCAGGTTGATCAGGAAAAAATTTGTCTCAGTGGGCAGAGGCTCGAAGCCCGCGGCTCTTATCCCCTCTATGAGGAACTCTCTCTCAGACTCGATGAACCTGCGGGTCCTGTCAACGAATCCCCTGTCCCTGAGGGCCTCCGTCCCCGCCACCTGGGCCAGGACATTAACATTCCAGGGCATCCTGAGGCGCTCCATGGGGCCTGCTATCCTCTCCCCTGCTATGCCGTATCCCAGCCTCAGTCCTGGAAGGGTGTAGAGCTTGGTCAGAGAACGGGACACCAGGAGGTTCTCGTATTCCCAGGGCTTCTCCAGGGAGGGCCTGCCGCTGAATTCCACGTAGGCCTCGTCCAGGAAAACCAGTACATCCATCTCCCAGGCGGTTTCAACGAGTGCCCTGATCACCTTTCTCCCCAGGCTCCGTCCCGTCGGATTATTGGGGTCGCATAGAAACAGCGCCCTGGGCCGGGTCTCCAGGGCCTCGGCTATGGCGTCGGGGCTGAAGGATAAGTCTCCTCCGAAGCTCAGCAGCTCCACCTCCGCTCCTTTAACCAGGGCCTGATACCTGTACTCCGAGTAGGTGGGGGAGGGTATCACGACCCTGTCGCCCCTGCCGATGAAGGCCTCGATGAAAGTCTTTATTATCTCCGTGGAGCCGTTGCCCAGGACCAGGTTATCCCTCCCTACGCCGTATTCTGATACCGCCTTTCTCAGCTCGGAGCTGCGGTCATCGGGGTAATAGGCAATCCTCCAGAGATTCTCTCTAACAGCCTTGATAACCCCCTCAGGGGGGCCCAGGGGGTTAACATTCGAGCTGAAGTCGATGACTGGGAAATGCGCCCACACATCCCCTCCATGAACAGCCTTCTCAACTTGACTCATCTGTTTTCCTCCAGCCATCGCAGCACGTCGTCATAGTCCCGTACAACCGCGGTATAGTTGATCCTGGGCCTCGTTATCAGCACCACGGGCAGCCCCATGGAGAGGGCGGCCTTAATCTTGGCTTCCTCGCCCCCCGCGGCCCCGCTCTCCTTCGTCACGAGGACCTCTGCCCTAGTGTCCCTGAGGAGGGCCTTGTTCAGCTCCAGGCTTCCTCCTCCCTGAATAGCGATTATTTCCCCTGGCTCCAGGCCGAGGGAGCGGCACTTCTTCACGGCCTCAACGGTCGGCAGGATCCTGGCGACGATCCTTCCCCTGTTATCCATGGCCTTTACAAAGACCTCGAGGTTGCTGCTCCCCAAGGCGCAGAACACCGTCTTCCCGAGTTCTGCAGCCTTCTCAGCCGCTTCTTCGAAGCTCCGGCACCTATGCACGAGAGGGCTGTCTATCCTGACCTCCTCTCTCTCAAGCCTCAGATAACGTGTCCCCGTCTGCCTGCATGCCTCGATGGCGTTGCTGCTGGCCTCTTTGGCGAAGGGATGGGTGGCGTCCACCACGTGGGTGACCTCTCTCTCCCTGATCAGGGCCGTCATTTCCTCAAGGCCGAGCCTTCCCCGCAGAGCGATGTCGGCTCCTGCTTTCCGTACAAGGCTCTCACCGTATTCTGTGGCGGCCGTCGCCACCACCTCGTATCCCCTATCCTTGAGGAGGGGGATTATTTCTCTGCCCTCTGTGGTGCCTGCGAGAACCCATATCCGAGGCATCTATATCCCTCTGTACCCCCTGGGGGTTATTATCCATGGACGATAGATGAAGCTCTCCGAGTTGCCTATGATGACCACGGAGAGCATGTCCACCTCCTCCACCGGCAGTTTCTCAAGGGTCGTGACCACTATCTTCTCCCCGTCGCGCATGGCGTTTTTCACCACCCCCACGGGGGTTTCAGGCTTTACGTATTTCCTGAGGATATCGAGGGCCCGCCTGAGATGCTCTTTTCTCCCCCTGCTCCGGGGATTGTATAAAACGATGCAGAAGTCTCCCTCGGCGGCTGCCTTCAGCCGTCTCTCTATAACCCCCCATGGGGTGAGGAGGTCGCTTAGACTTATGACCGCGAAATCATGGCCCAGGGGGGCGCCAAGCCTGGCGGCGGCGGCGCTCGCGGCCGTCACCCCTGGAATGACCTCTACCTCTGGATTCATCCCCGCCTTACTGGCGCACTCCAGGACCACGCTAGCCATTGCGTAGATCCCCGGGTCCCCGCTGCTCACCACGGCCACGTCTTTTCCACGGGCGGCGGACTCCAAGGCGATCTTCGCCCTCTCAACCTCCCCTCCCATGCCCCTGGAAACCACTTTTTTACCCTTCAGGTAATCCTCGACGTATTTGAGATAGCCCTTATACCCCACCACCATGTCCGCTCCCCTCAGGGCCTCCTTTGCCCGAGGGGTTAAGTGCTCCCTGCCCCCTGGCCCGAGGCCTACTATGAAAACCCTTCCGCCTCTTTTCTCCTCGGACGCCACCGCTACGGTTACCCCCCTCATCTTTTTTTTCCCGATGATGATGTGGGCATTGTCTCCGGCGAGAACGGCGCAGGGCTCGCACACCGCCCCAACCCCTATCTTCTCCTTAACGAACTCCGAGGAGGGGTAGTCTTTCTCCACTCGCCTTATCTCCTCAGGGCTGATGGCGATCAGGGGGACGCCTAGCAGGCTGGCGGCGTCTTTGAAACCTTTTTCCTCGGCCCTCACGTCTATGGTGGCTATGGCCTTGACGCTTTTTATGCTGAGCCTCTCCTCCTCTAGGACTTTTCTTATGGCCCCCAGAAGCTCTTCTGCTTTCTTACCCCGCCGCGCCCCGACCCCCAGGACGAGGTTTCTGGGCCTCATATACACCGTCGGACCCCTGGCTTCGATTATCCTGTTGGTTATGACAGCCTTGGGCTCTCTGCTTTTCTCCAGGGCGTCCCAGGGCTTTAGCACGAATTCCTTCGGCAGGTCCCTGGCCAGGTCTATCTCCGAGTATACCTCGACGACTCCGTCGTTGGCTATGGCCGCGTTAAGCTCTTTCAGGCCCTCCCTGTCAGCCTCGAGGACGAGGCCCAGGTCCCTGGCCAGGTACTCAACGCACGTCTTACGCTGAACATCCGTGGAGGTTGTTATGACGGCCCTACATCCCATGC
>JALUUU010000066.1 GCA_027021185.1 archaeon
GGCACCTTTAGCAGATCAGCAGGGGGGGCGCTCACAGCGGGCTTTATTAGAGACATAGCTAAGAGGATGATGAGCACAACTCCCCATACCTTCCTGTGGGGGAATAATTGGGTTCTGGAAAACCTGGAGAAGTGGAGAAGTATTAATGCCATGAGAAACATGGGGCCCCCTACATGGACGAAGATAACGGCGAAGAATAATAGGTTTGTGACACTCTCCTCGCTGATGAAAGCCCTGGCCAGAGGCTTAGGGAAAATAGGTAGGCTATCGAAGAACTCGGCAGTTGTTATGGCCACCAACTGAGCTCTCTCGTCCCACACCATCCAGTATCCCGTTATGCCTTCCACAAGGATGAAGCCGAAAAGAGCGATACCGGATACCCATATCAACCAGCGATTGAACCTGAATTTCCCGCTTAGGAAGAGACGTATGCCGTGAAGAATTAGGGTTATGATAAGGGCGTCGCTGGCGTATCTGTGAATACTTCGCATGATCCCACCCAGATACCACTGCTCCACCGTTATGTACTCCACAGCCTCGTATGCCCTGTCCACATTGATTTTGTAAAACAAAAGGATGTAGATTCCTGTTACCACAAGAACCACTAAGAGAAAAACTGAAAGTTGACCAAGATAATAAAAAGGATTATACTTTGTGGTTAATACTCTGTTTGTCCAGTAATCAACGATAGCTATCAGTTTGCTCATCTCTAGAATTTATTACCGGAATAGATAATATTTCCTGTCCCGAACATGTTCGGATATATTAGCTAGTGAAAATAGCAGGCTGGATCAGACCTGAAGCAGTCCCCGAGATACCTTTCGGCCCTGCTTCTGCAGCCTCCGCACATCTCGGAATAGCTGCATTTACCGCACTTTCCTTTCAAATGTTCTCTTCGATTCCTAAGTTTCTCTAAAATCGTATTCCCATGGGTCCAGAGTTCTGACAACCCAGTATCCCTGACATTGCCTATTGTGCATTCCTTCCAGTAAATGCAGGGATGGAGATATCCAAGGTGATCTATGTTAATGAGTTTACGTCCCGCAGGACAGCCTCCCTGCATCCTCAACAGATTACTAATCCTCCGGGCTCTGCGGGGGTCCCTCCTCTTCAGTCTCTCCAGGATGTAGACACCGTCCGCGTAGACATGTTCTGTCACCACCTCCATCTCAGGAGAATTGGCCGCGTAATCTATTAAGAAATCCATCATCTTCCTTCTTTCTTCTCCAATCTCTCTCCACGGCCTACCTTCGAGGACCTGGCATACCGCGAACCTTCTTATTCCAGCTTTTTCTATGGCGGCTGTTATCTCAGGGAGCATAGCCGAGTTAAACTCTCCAATGGTTATCCGCACCCCGCATCCAACGCCTACCTCTCGCAAGCGTCTTATCGCCAGCATCGAACCCTTTAATCCCTCCAGGACATCAAAGCCGTTACCGGACTGCTGAGCCAGGCCGTCGAGGTCTATGCCGACGTATGTTATTCCTGAATTCTTGATTTTCTTCGCTGTTTTCTTGGTTATTAGGGTCGCGTTGGTGGAGAAGATCATCCTGAGCCCTTTTTCATGGGCATAGCTCGCAAGGTCCAGGAAATCCCGACGCATAAGGGGCTCACCCCCATACACAGTTATCAGTGGAACCCCCATGGTGGCCATTTGGTCAATCAAATCCGTGGCTTCCTCTGTGGACAATTCTCCATCATCGGCTGTAGGAGCAGAGCCGAGATGGCACACTGGGCAGGAGAGGTTGCACTCCCGGGTTATGTTCCAAACAACCATCGGTGAATAAACCTTGGAGTATCTTATGAGGTGTTTAGGGACGTCCTTGGCTGCCTTGTTTCTGTGCTTTTTAACCTCCCTCTCAGTTTCCCCAACCCTCAGCAACCTGCTACAATTTATCACGTCATTACCACCTCTCCAGAGGGAACGGAGACCTCTTCAGGAGTCAAATAGCAGCTTGGATCAGGGGCCCCGAAGTCGTTGTGGACGGCCATGGCTCTTGCCCTTGAACCTCCCCGACATATCTCCAGAAATCCACACCAGGCGCATTTTCCATGGAGGTAGCTCTCCCTGTTCCGGAGTTTGCTCAGGAGCAAGTTATCTCCTCTCCATATCTCCTTTAGAGATGTCTCCCTAATACTTCCCACTTTTTCTCTGAGGAACTGGCTAGGATAGACTCTCCCAGCCTCGTCTATATACGCGAGCTTCTCCCCGCTGCCGTCTCCGCCGTTTCGGAGGAAATGATTATAAACTGTTCTGGCTTTCTCTGGGTCTGTTTTTCCCACCTGGAGATAGAGATATGCAGCATCGGCATAATTGCCCACTGTGAGCACCTCTAGTTCATGGCCGCCGCTGTTTACCTCTATAGTTTTATCAAAAAGCATGTCCACGGCCCGCCGTCTTTCCTCTGGTGAGAGGTCATGGCCATAGCCTTGGAGATCCTTTCCACGGCCGCCGTACTCCAGATGGTAGACGCATAATCTATCGAAGTCTTCTCTCACCAAAAGCTCCATAATCCCTGGGAGTTCCTCCCAATTAAGCCGCGTCATGGTAAACCTGAGACCCGTCTTCATCCCTGCTTTCTTGAGATTTCTCATCCCCTGGAGGGCTTTTTCGAAAGCATTCCTGCCTCGTCTGAAGGAGTCATTGTGCTCGGCAAGACCGTCTAGGCTCACCCCAACGTAGCTGAATCCTGCGGCGACTGCTTTTTCCGCTTTTTCCCGGGTTATCACGGTACCGTTTGAGGAGATTATCACCGGGAGATTCAAGTCTTGGGCGTAGCTCCCAAGATCAAAGAGGTCTTCTCTAAGGAAAGGCTCTCCCCCTGAGAATATAACGAAAGGGGAGCCCCACTTTGCCAGTTCATCCAATAATCTCTCTATCTCCTGGGTTGAGAGCTCACCCTTTGAATCTCCTGAACCCCCAGAGTAGCAGTGCAGACAGTTGAGATTGCATCTCCTAGTTAAACAGAGCACGACCACAGGGGCTGCACCCCTGCTCCGCCTGTGGCGCAGAGCCTTTGTCTCAAGTTCTTCAGAAACCAGTATTTTGCTTACCTCTATCATTGGGCCTCGCCAACGATTTTTTTAGAAAGGGCAGAAATTTCCTCCTCCTTCAAGTAGCAAGCAGGGTCCTCTGCCAGTGGGTCATTGTGAACAACCTC
>JALUUU010000067.1 GCA_027021185.1 archaeon
CAGGTATCACGTTGCTGTTCCCCAGGAGAGCGGACCACTTTGTAATGGGCTTGAAGAATTCCTTGGCGTCGATGAGCTGGTGCCTCTGCATACCCAGTTTGTGGCTCTGGGTCTGCCCTGTTATAGCCACCATGGGGGCTCTGTCGAGGTAGGCATCCGCCACCCCCGTGGCGAGGTTTGTTGCCCCGGGTCCCAGGGTGGAGAGGCATACCCCGGGCTTGAGGGTCATCCTGCCGTGGGCGTCCGCTGCAAAGCTTGCTGTGGATTCGTGGCGCGTGAGAAAAAACTTTATAGAGGAGTCTCGGATGGCATCCAGGATCTCTATGGTTTCCTCCCCGGGCAGCCCAAAAACTATCTTACAGCCCTCGTTTTCAAGGCATTTCACCAGGAGTTGGGCCCCATTCATAAAGATAGATAGAGGTTGAGATAATAAATACTTACTCCGTTGCCCTACTTATCCCCACGTCCTCCACTATGGCCCATGGAGTGATGACGCTGCCGGACACCTCCCAGCTTTTTATCTGCCTGGTTTCTCTTGAAAGGCGGCTGATGTTCTGAAAGATCCTCGTCATGTTATCGGTTATCCTGATCCCGCTTATGCTGCCCGCTATCTCCCCATCCCTAACGAGAAAGGCTCCGTCCCTGGGGACAGTGGAGAAGTCTCCCGCGGTGTAGTTCTGGAATCTCGTGTACCAGACGTTTGTGACGTATATCCCGCTGCCGAGCTCTGAGAGCATCTCATCCTCCCGGGTTTCGCCGGGTGGCAGGATGATGTTCCAGGGCCTTGGACTCAGGAGCCCCGCGTTCGCTGTTGTGGTCGTGCCGTATTTCTTGGCGGTGGAGGTGTTGTGGAGGTATTTCCTGAGGATCCCCCGATCCACCACGGTGTTTCTCTGGGTGGGCACCCCTTCGGCGTCGAAGGGCCTGGATAGCAGCCCCCCCTCCAGGGTGCCGTCATCGATTAGTGTGAAGTTTTCTCCCCCGACTCTTTCATTCAGCTTCCCCCCTAGGAAGGAAAACCCTGCCTCCACGGCAAAAATTGAAGCGGCCTCTCCGGCGTTTTCCAGAATCGGGGCAAAGGCTAGAGGATGGAAAAGGACTCTGAATCTTCCTTTATCCCCCTCTCCGGGGTTTTCGGCTAAGGCGGCTATCTCCCCAGCCTCTGACCCGGCTCTTCCGGGTTCAAAGTTTTCCAGCTCCCTGGCGCAGGATACTGCGTGGCCTGAGCCGCCGTTTTCCCCGAAGGCTCTGATAGATAGTAATACAGATGTCCCCTCGTCTTCAGCATCGACGCCGCCGCTGGTGCTTATCTCTCTTGTGAAGACCGTTGTTTCAAACACCCCTGCTGTTCGTGAAATCCCTGCTTCGTGGCAGGCATCGATGGCGGCCCCTGTTATATCGCCATAGTCCTGTAGATCCCTTATTTTTCTGTCAAAGAGCCCCTTTATTTTTCTGTATTCATACGGCCCCTCAGCGATTCCATAGTAGTCTTCTTTGGGTGTCACAACCCGGGCCCTCGCCAGCAGCTTCTCCAGAACATCCTCTATCCCCCTGTCATCCTGCGCCGTTACTGTGGTGCTGCCGATTTTTTTATCGACGCTGAGAAATATTTCCAATCTCCTGTGATTCCAGCCCTGGGTGACCTCTGCCTGGCTCTCCACGAATTTCACCTGTACTGTGTGGGCATCAGTGGCCTGGACCACTGCGTCATCCGCTCCGAGGGCTAATGCTTTGTCTACAATTCTCTCCGGGTCCATCTTCATCCCAGCCTGATGTTTCTGAGCCTGGCCATGGGCCCTCCCATCCACACGGGTATGCCCTGCATTGGCTCTCCTTTTCCGCAGTTCCCTGCGTAGAACCCTACCTTATCCGATAATGCGTCGATGGAGGAATAGAAGGCGGGGGTTGTAAGCTCTAGCACGGGCTGCTTGATGGGGTGGTGGATTTCGCCGTCCTTGATCATGTAGGCCTCGGATCCGACATATCGCTGATGGTAGCGGGTGTCGTTTATATTCCACTCCATGAAGGACTTGATGTACACCCCCTGTTTGACGTTCTCCAGCATCTCTTCCTCTCCGTAGTCCCCGGGGAGCATGTAGGTTGTTGACATCCTCACCATGGGCTCCCTGTCATAGTTAGAGGCTCTGGCGGCGGCGTTGCTCTCCCGCCCGAAAGCAGCGGCGGCTTCCCGGTTCAGTAGAAACTCGTTTATCCGCCCCTCCTTGATGAGCAGCCTCTCCCTGGCCTTTACCCCTTCGTCGTCATACAGGTAATGGCCGGCGCTTTTCTCTATCCGGGGATCATCGGCGACGCTCACGATGTCGCTCCCTATTGGGCTGCCCAGCATGTCGCCTCTGATAAAGCTCTCCCCTGCCTGGGCCGCCTCTCGTCCCAGGATCCGGTCCCCCTCATAGGGGTGCCCGGCACTCTCGTGCACGGCGATCCCCGTTATCTCAGGTCCAATTATCACATCCATCCTGCCCTCAGGAGCCTTTTTCCCCATTAGAAGGTTGTTGTCGAGGGCTGTGGTTTCGTGGCTGAGGGCTCGGGGGAGGTCCCATTCCTCAATGGCCTCCCATCCTGAGCTCTGGGCATAGGTGAATGATCGCTGGGCGCTTCCCTTATTTGGATGGACAACCGTTAATAAGTAATAAAAGGTGACCAGGGGCTGATATGACCGTATCTCTGCCCCCTGGGAGTTGACTATTATCTTCTCCCTCCTGTCCAGGGATAGGTGGAAGAACCTCGCCGGGACCTGGACATCTCCTTCATGAATGCTCTTCTCCACCTCTTGAAGGGCGGCGACGCCTTCCTCAATGGAGACGTCCTCTATGGGCTGTTTCTCAGCTATCCGCCAATCCTTGCTACCTATATCGCCGGGTCCGAGGATCAGGGGTTGCTTCCTAAGGGCGGCCGTTGCCTTGGCAAGGTTCACAGCATCCTCAGCGGCATTTAAAGCAGATGCTCTGTCCAGGGTATCCGCGGATGAGAACCCCATGCTCCCGTTAACCAGTGCCCGTACCCCGATTCCCTGCATCCTGGAGTAGTCAGACACCTCTAATACGCCGTTTTTCATTAAGAAAGAGCTGCTCTCAACCTTCTCCAGACGGGCCTCGGCGTATGAGGCGCCTTTTTTAATGGCGTGCTCTACCACTGACT
>JALUUU010000068.1 GCA_027021185.1 archaeon
ATGGGCACTGCCTGTGTCATTGAGGACAGCAAACTGAAGGGCATAATCACAGAGCGGGACATCATTAAAGTGCTCTAAGGAAATGATATGCTCCTTAAAGACTGCAGGATAGTCAGCTCCAAGGGAGTGCTCAGAGGAGACATACTCATAGAGGGCGAGAAGATATCCAGAATCGGCGCTATCCCTGGACGGGGCCATGGAGACAAAATAAACATAAAGGGCGCCTTCGTCATTCCCGGTCTCGTGGACATGCATGTCCACATGCGGGACTTCAGGGAGAGCTACAAAGAGGATTTCTTGAGTGGGAGCAGGGCAGCCATAGCTGGAGGGGTCACGTCCTTCGTGGACATGCCTAACAGCAAGCCCCCTGTGGTTGATCCTGGAACCTTCTTGAAGCGGCAGGAAACCGCCAAGAAGAGCGTAGCCGACTACGGCCTAGCCTATGGGGTGACGGAAGAAAACGTCTCCACGGCGGGAGAAAACAATGCCATCTTTTTTAAGATTTATCTCGACGGCTCCCTGGGTAGGATAACGCAGGCGGTCCTGGAAGAGGCCGTTTCAAGGCTTCCAAGGACAGCGGTGCACGCCGAGGAAGCTGAGCTATTCAGAGATGGGGAGAGACCGGTGGAAGCTGAGGAAAGAGCTGTTCGAAGAGTCGGCGCCACCGCCCAGCGCCTTCAAAAACATGTGCATGTCTGCCACGTCTCCAGCGCCCCAGGCCTTAGGGCTCTCAACAGCTATACCACCTGCGAGGTCACCCCTCACCATCTCCTGCTCACCGAGAAAGATGTGGAAGAACACGGCGGGATAGCCAAGGTTAATCCGCCCCTCAGATCCGCCAAGGACTCCAGAGCCCTCCTCATGGGGCTGAAGACAGGCAGGATAGCGGCCATCGCCAGCGACCACGCCCCCCACTCACGGAGGGAGAAGGACCGCAGCTACAGGGAGGCCGCGGCAGGGATAGCCGGCCTGGACTCAATGCTGAGGCTTCTCCTGACCATGGTGCATCAGGGGAAGATAACCCTGCCAGAGCTGGTTAAGTGGTGCTGTGAGAATCCTGCGAAGCTCCTTGGACTTAATGCAAAAGGAGGCATCGCCCCTGGGATGGACGCTGATCTAGTGGTGCTGGATATGAGTAAGAAGGGGCAAATAGAAGGAGACGAATTTTATTCCAAGGCAAAGGAGACCCCATTTGAGGGGAAAAAAGTAACTGGGGACGTGGATAAGGTCGTCCTCAGAGGAAGAGTTGTATATGAAGAGGAGGAGGTAATTGGAAAAAGGGGCTATGGAAAGCCCTTGAAATTCTCCCCTCCACCTCAATAGCCGGTGGCTAGCTTTATGTCGCTTGCCTTAACGGTCTTTCGACCTGCGTGCTTGGCGAACTTACCGGCTTCTCTGGATAGCTCCTCTCCCTTTTTCTCCAATATCTCTGCTAGAATGGCGGCGGCGTCGCTGCCGACCCGCAGTCCAGTTGCTTTCCTTATTATTCTATCAGCGGCTGCTAGTGGTATTTCACCCATTTACATCACCACATTAAACTTCCCTAATTTCCAATATAAACCTTTCGAATCGCTTAAATAGTGCTAAATGGTTGCGATACCTATTGATTGGAGCAATTTTTCGGTGCCCACGATATTTTTATCTAAACCAAGTTTCTTTGGAGATATTCCCAATGCTAAGCCCAAAAGTTGCGTGAAATACACCACAGGAATATCTATTTTTTCGTTATACACCTTTTCAATGTCCCTCTGCTTCCCGTCGAGGGCCAGGTTGCACTGCTGGCAGAGGGTGGCTATGCAGTCTGCTCCAAGGCTTTTAGCCCTGCTGAGGATGTCGTGGGTGAGCTTCAGCATTACCTCCTCCTTGG
Source organism: archaeon (assembly GCA_027021185.1). Classification (GTDB taxonomy): domain Archaea; phylum Hydrothermarchaeota; class Hydrothermarchaeia; order Hydrothermarchaeales; family JALUUU01; genus JALUUU01. The sequence continues at coordinate 1,868 of JALUUU010000068.1, forward strand.
AGAGCATGAGCGAGCCCCCGCAGCACTTAGTCTTCATGTTCCATGGCACCAGGGTCACACCCGCCGCCTCCAGAAGAGAGTCCATGGAGGTGGGGTTCTCGGGGCTGTCGAAGCGCTTTTTTCGTGGTGGGCGCACGATATAGCATCCGTAGTAAGGTATGACTTTTAATCCTGTGAGGGGGTTGACGACTTTCTCCTTCACCTTCTCCACCCCCACGCGGTTGATTATAGCCTCCAGGATGTGCTCTCCACCTATCTCGCCGCTGTAGCTCAGCCCCGTGCCCTCAAGGGCCTTGTTTATCTTTTCCAAAACGCTGGGATCTGATGCAGCCTCCTTGCTCCGAGTAAGCCAGTAGCTGCAGGTGGGGCAGGGCGAAACCATCTCAAGCCCCTCTTTCTCCGCTATGGCGAGATTCCTGGCGGGAAGAGCCAGCGCCAAGAGATCGTCTACGTTGTAGGCGACAGTTGCCCCGCAGCAATTCCAGTCATCTATCTCCACAAGCTCAATGTCCAGGGCCTTGAACACCTCCCTTGTGGACATGTCGAATTCTTTTCCAGAGGTGGGAAGTACGCATCCGGGATAATAAGCCAGCTTCATGCTATGCCTCCGCCCGCATCTTCCTTATGTTTTCCTGAATAATCTTCAAATGCTCCCTGTGCTTTATCTTGTCGGGCAAGAGTATGAGCTTGCCCTTTCTGAACATCTCCAGGCCCATGGGGGCGTCTTTCAGCAGAGCCTTAGCAAGCTCGATGGGGTTTTTTGTCTTCTTCAGGTTGTACTTCAGCATCAGCTCCGGCTCAAAGACTCTGCCGTAGTTCCTGATGACCTCCATGAAAGAGTTGTACCAAGCCGGTCCCCCTGGCTCCCTCGGCGGGTAGCCGTTGCGCAGGGCTATAGACTTCAGCGCCGCCATCACCTTGGATATCTCAACCCCTCTGGGGCATCTCGTGGTGCAGGAATGGCAGCCCGCGCACACCCAAATGGTGTTTGACTTGAAGATTTTGTCCTTTATTCCCAGCTCCACCATGCGCATTATCTGCCTGGGGGTGTAGTCCATGGTGTATACCGCCGGACAGCCCCCGCTGCATGTGCCGCAGGAGAAACAGAGCTGGGCATTCTTGCCCCCGGCCTCAATAACTTCATTAACGAAGTTGAGGTCACAATCCTTAAGCCTTATCACCTCGGTCTCCAAAAGCCTCACCTGATTTAGCATTATTTTTCATTACATTGTCGTTTGAAATCTTTTTTATAATGAGAGAAAAGCTGCTACAGGTAGTCATTTACG
>JALUUU010000069.1 GCA_027021185.1 archaeon
CCTACTGCAGGGTCGTGCCAGGGATTCTGGAGAAAACCCTGGAAAGGACCGGGTCTTTCACCACCTTCGGGGAGGTGGCAAGGAGCATTAAAAGATGAGGATCCTGCACATATATGAGCTGGGGCCCCTGGGCGAGGACACGGTTCACGGGGGCCTGGAGATCGCGATACTGGAGCTGTGCAAGGCCCTGGCTGAGAGAGGGCATGAGGTCTCCATCCTCGCAGGCGCTGGAAAAAACGGCCGCACAAGCAGGTATCGCATAGATGGTGTGGAGGTAATCCCCGTAGATTTCCTGGGGCTTATGAGGCGCACATGGAGCGCCTCCAGCCTCTCCGTGGCCAGGCAGGCATTCTTCCCCCTGGCGGCGAGGAACATAGGGGGCCACGATTACGACATCTACCATGGCCATGTCTACGTCTCTGGTCTGATCGCGTGGCTCATGGCTAGGAGAAATAGGGCCGTGGCGGTCAACACGATTCACGGCTCCTACTACAACGTCTGGGAGAAGATAGCGCCCCAAGGGAAAGCCATGGTCTTCAAAGCCCTCGAAAGGGTCCTCGTGCCCCTTCTTGCTAAACTGACTGACCTGCAGATACACACCAGCGCCTCCTTCGCGAGGCAGGTCCTGGGCTGGGGTTTGCCTCAGAGCAAGATCAAGTACATCCCCAACGGCGTTGACCCGGAGGTCTTCAGAGAAAAATCCACCATAAAAGAGGGGCAGGGCAGGATATTCACCGCCAGGAGGCTGGTGAGGAAGAATGGCTTGGAGCATCTTATCGGGGCTCTTAGGCACCTTGACGGCCTGGACTACCACCTGTACATAGCTGGGGACGGGCCGGAGAAGAATAGGCTTATGAGCATGTCCTCGTCTCTGGGGCTAGATAATAGGGTGACCTTCCTGGGGCCTATAAGCCACAGGGATGTGGCGGAGGAGCTTGCCCGGGCTGAGATGGCCGTCATACCAAGCCTCGTGGAGGCCACGAGCCTTTTCATGCTCGAGGCCCTGGCCATGGGCAAGCTCGTCATAGCGTCCAGGAGCGAGGGCCTGAGGGATGTGATCAACGGCTGCAACGGCGTCCTGGTGAGGCCGGGAGATGAGAGAGCCCTGGCCGAGGCCATCCTCAGGGCGGCGTCTGATCCCTCCGTGGGGAAGATGAGGGCCGAGGCCGTGAAGACCGCCAGGAGGTTTCCCTGGAGGAAAATCGCGGAGATCACTGAAAAAGAGTACGAAAGGCTTATGAAATTAAGACGTTAATATTCTTTGTTTAGGAAAAATGAAAAAATCTGCTGCCGCTTTCCTAGTGGTTTTGGCTCTTTCTTCATTAGGAGTTACGGTTGCTCAGGCCCAGCTGGCCAACGTTGAGGCCCCTCCAGTGGTGGGTGTAGGCGGTGGAGGAGGGTTCCTGGCTCCGCCCCCTGTCTTCAGAGGCGGGGTATATTTCCTGACCCTGGGCTTGATGAAGAGGATCCTGGTGGAAATGAATCTCCGGACCAAGCCCTTCCACAGCGGTCCCCCCACATTGGCTGCCACATTGAGCTCCGCCGGAGAGTATCCGGCTCCCACCTTCCCCTTCCTCACTGCCCTGCTTACAACCCCCGTTGAGGAGGTTGCCAGTCCCGAGAGGCTTGTGAGGGACATAACGATTCTGAGCCCGGAGACCACTGAAGAGTTCTATGCTATCAGCACCAAGAAGGTTCTTCGTAAGTATTTTGTCGCGAAGACGGTTATTCTCGCCCGGAGAGATCCCCCCGTGGATGCCATGGCTTCTATTGGATGGTCAAAAAACATCAACGCGCCCATTCTCCCTGTGGAGAGGGACAGCGTGCCTGAGGCAACCTACAGCGCCCTGAAAAAACTGGAGCCCAGCGAAATAATACTGATAGGCGGGCCTGAGGCGATTTCGGATAAGGTCAAGGAGGAGCTGGAGGAGATAGCCAGCGTTGATAGGATATGGGGGCCGACGAGATACGAGACAGCAGCGGAGCTGGCCGGGAGAATTGAATCCCCGAGCGTCGTGGTCATCACGGACGGCCTGAATCCCAGCGTGGATGCCCTCATAATAGCCGGGGAGTACAAGGCCCCCATTGTTTACGTCAACGGAAAATACATACCTAAGGCCACTGAGAGATTCCTCATCGAGAATAGGGAGTCTGAGGCCTACGAGGCGGTGTCGTGGGTCACCGTCGGCGTCGATAGGGAGGCGGCATCTGAGATAAAGGCCCTGTATGATCTGCCCGAGTTCTTCGCGGAGCAGAAAATATTCAAGAAGCTGTATAAAGTGGGCTCAAAGATTCTTTCCCTGGCCACGGGGAAGTTCTAGATAAGTCCTTTTTTCAGGGGGTGTTTCGGGGACCGAAAAAAAATCTATTTAACCCAAACCTATTTATATGAACTTTTAATTTACAAAGTAAATTAAAAAACAGGGTTTTCGGAGTGGAGAAAATGGAACTAAGCCCTCTAGAAAAAATGGTGCTCCAGACTTTCATCAACGAGCAGACGATGACTCTCAAGATGATAACTAGGGAGGTTCAGAGAGAGAACTCAGGCATAAGCAAGCAGAGGATATGGAACGTGCTGCAGCTACTGATTGCCAGGGGAATGGTGAAGAAGGTAGACAGAGGGGTGTACAAGGTCAAGGTGAATAAGTAGGGAAATAATGAAAGCCAGGTACTTAGTCCTACTCGCGGTATTTCTCTCTGTGCAGCCTGTGTTGGGAGAGGAGATAGCCCTGAAGTGGAATTTTCAGTCCAGCTCAGGGATATGGACCGTAGATATAACCGAGGATGGCAGCTACGCGGCCGCGGGGAGCTACGACAACTACATTTATTTCTTCGACAGCTACGGGAACCTGCTCTGGAATTATAAGACCGGTGACACTGTCTGGTCGGTGGCGGTCTCCGAGAAGGGGGAGTACGTTGTTGCAGGATCCAAGGACAGGTACGTCTATTTCTTTAACAAGTCTGGTGATCTGCTCTGGAGCTACAAGACCGGTGACACTGTCTGGTCGGTGGACATCTCCCGGGACGGGAACTACATAGTCGTGGGTAGTTATGATAATAATGTTTATTTCTTTGATCGTGGTGGTCGGTTGTTGTGGAAGTTTAAGGCGTTTGATATTGTTTTGAGTACTTCTATTTCGGGTGATGGGGA
>JALUUU010000070.1 GCA_027021185.1 archaeon
TTATCATCCAGAAACCCCTTAGCTTTTTTGGCAGTTTCTCTTACAAAATCAGGAATCTCCAGCACGCCAAAGTTCCTAAGCTGCTTCAGGGTCTTTTTGTCTTCGTAGATGAGGAGATCCAGAGAAGGCTCTATTCTGATCAAACCAGCGACCACGGCATATTCCGGCTTTTCCAGGGCCGTTTTGGCTGTTTCAAGGCGCTCTAGGGCGGTAGAAATAATCATCTCGTTTATCTTTGTGGGGAGGGTTTCTTCTTTTTGCAGCTTTCTCAGGATTTTCTCAGCCCTCTCAATCCTTTCTTTCTCCGGAATGGACTCATCCGTAAGGGCACCGGCGGCATCCTCCACAATAGAACGTATGTCGTCGCTAATATCTTCGAACCCCAACCCCATGTTTTTTAAGACTTCTCTCGTTAACTTGTTTTTCTTTATAAAAACCCTGATATTCTTAGCTATGATGTTAAGCTCCTTGGTAATACCTGTGGCATTCATAATAATTCCCAGGTGACGTATAGGCTAAAATATTTATTGGTGAAAAAAATACTTGACATGTTCCCATGGAGGTGTGATGGTGAGCGATAAAGAGGCAAAGACCCTGAAGATCGAGGAGTACGTGATTGAGGAAGAGCCTTATTATTTGCCAGTAGGTAATGAAATTGAGGTGTTTGAGGCGGCCTATAAAAACAAAATGCACGTCATGTTCAAAGGGCCAACGGGCTGTGGTAAAACCAGATTCGTCCAATACATGGCTTGGCGGCTGGGCAGACCCCTGGTCACCGTTGCTTGTCACGATGACTTAACGGCCAGTGATCTAGTAGGACGCTATATCGTTAAAGGGGGTGAAGTTGTCTGGATCGATGGTCCCTTGACCAAGGCTGTTAAGGTGGGGGCCATATGTTACCTTGACGAGATAGTGGAGGCCCGCAAGGATACCACAGTGGTTATCCACCCGCTGACAGACGACAGGAGGGTGCTGCCCATTGAGAAAAGAGGGGAGATAATAAAGGCACCAGACGAGTTCATGCTCGTCATATCTTATAACCCGGGTTATCAGAGCGTCTTAAAAGACCTTAAACACAGCACCAGGCAGAGATTCGTTAGTATGGATTTCGACTTCCCGCCCAAGGAGCTGGAGCGGGATATAATCGTTCACGAAAGTGGCTTGGAACCAGAGGTGGCCGACGACCTTGTTAAGCTAGGGGAGAAAATCCGGAACCTGAAGGATAAAGGTCTTGAAGAAGGCCCCGGGACAAGGCTGTTGATTTATGCTGGCCAGCTCATAAAGGCCGGGATAGATCCCAGGGTCGCCTGTGAGGTGGCTCTCACTAATCCAGTAACCGACGATAAAGAAATGCAGATAGCTATCCGTGAACTCATATCCACGGTTATGTGAGGTACCATGGCCAGCGATGAAGAAGTAAGAGAAGAGCTAGTTAAAATCCTTGGACAGCTCTCTTTCGGAGAAGACGTTATCGTACAGAGATACACGGGAACTCATTACGCAAAAGGAACCCACAGCATCGATGAGGCGACCCCGGGTCTAACAACCCTGGGGGAGGATGTGCTGGCAGAGGTCTATAAGCTTGGAAAGCGGCTTGCCAAGCGAGACCCAGAGATGGCGTTTTATTATTTCAAAACAGCACCCGAGGCCATTAAGCACTTTAGCTTCGAGGACATGACTAAGTGGGTTGAGAGGGGTATAGAGCTATACGAAAGCTATGGTGTAGTACCAGCGAGGAATTTCTTCAAAGGCATAACCAGGGAGCTCATTGATGAAATACGCACTGTGGGTCTGCGCCTCGAGGATGTTGAAAACATACTACGTATTTACGTAAACGGGCTAAGCGCAGGCAGGCTCCAGATTGTTGGAAGTGAAGAGACCTTCAGCGACACTAGGCGGATATTTCTCCCTGAAATGATCCACGAGTTCTCTGACAGGGAAAACAATTTTAAGGTATACAAGGTCATCGCCGCCCACAAATATGCCCAAATGCGTTACCGCAGTCTTGAGCCTGTTCTCCGGAAAATACCTGAGGTCGTGGATGAGCTTCAGGACAAATATGGAAAAACATTCATAGAAGGGGTCAGTGACTTAGAGAACTTCTTCAATCTTTTCCCAGACAGAGACCTTGCCCTTAAAATCTATGAGATCGTAGAGAACACTAGGGTGGAGCACTACCTGACAAAAGAGTTCAAAGGCCTGGCCAAGGATATGGAGTTCATAAAAAACTCTCTTTTATCCAGGCAGCCTCCCAAGGAGGCAACTGACAAGGACCTGGCTCTTTGGGGGCTGCAGTACTGGCTGTTAACAGGGGAGTCACCCGAATTGGCCGGTAAAGTAGGGGACCTTGTAGAGAAGTGCTACTCGAAGGTAGTGAAAAAGCTTGAAGGGCGCCCCAGCGTTGAGGACTCTCTGGTCCTTACAGCCGGGATCTATGATATCCTGGAGGAGCTGGGCGGAGTGTACACTAGCGTACCTAGCGTTATATACAGGGGCATGATAAAGCCTGAGAGAGTTACCATCGCCCTGAGAGAGACTGAAGAGGAACTGAAGAACGCCCTCCGGGAGATATACGAGATCACAGGGGTCATCCCCAGCCACGATCTCCTCGAGGAGAAGGTCAAGGAGATCAAAGGCGAGCTCTCCATGATGAAGGCCGAGGACGCCGAGGAACTCCTCATGAAGCTTGGAGTTAAGCTTCCGGACGAGCTGATGGATGAGATAATAGAGGAACTAGAGAAACGCCTGGGAGAGCTCGGAGAGCTAGACTCCAGCATGTTTGTCAAGGTGCTGGAAAACACTGGGAGGCTGATAAGGGCCCAGATAGGTGCTCCTCCCACGACTTTCCAGGTTGAGCTCACCGAGGAAGATAAGAGAGGAGCTATCCTCTACGATGAATGGGATCACGAGGCAGGGAGTTACAGGGCGGCTTGGTGTGCCCTAAGAGAGAAACTCGTGGAGCGCAGATCCGACAAGTTTGTAGATAAAACCCTTGAGAAGTACGCTGGGATGGTTTCCCTGCTCAGGCGGCAGTTCGAGATGTTGCGTCCCGAGCACAGAAAGCTCAAAAGGCAAAAGGAGGGCGAGGAAATTGACCTTGACGCCGTTATTGAGGCTAGGGCAGATATACATGCAGGGATCCAGCCCTCAGAAGACCTCTACATCAAGATAGACAAGAGAGAACGCGATATAGCTGTTGCTTTTCTTGTGGACATGAGCGGCTCCACCACAGGGTGGGTCATAGAGACGGAGAAAGAGGCTCTTGTGCTGATGTGTGAGGCCCTTGAAGAGCTGGAGGACAAGTACGCTATTTTCGGTTTCTCCGGGAGAACGAGGAAACAATGCGACTTCTACATCGTCAAACGCTTTGACGAGGACTATAACGACGATGTGAAGCAGCGTATCGCCGGCATGGACGCCTTCGACTATACAAGAATGGGTGCGCCCATTCGCCATCTAACCAAGATAATGGAGGACGTCAAGGCAAGGACGAAAATAATGATAATCCTGAGCGATGGCAAACCAGAGGATTTCGATGAATACAAGGGGGAGCACGGAATAGAGGATACGAGAAAGGCCCTAATAGAGGCCAAGCAAAAGCTCATAAAACCCTTCTGCATCACCATAGATGTGGAAGCCCGCGACTACATTCAGCATATGTATGGGGAAGTCAGCTACATCATAGTGGACAATGTGGAGAAGCTTCCCAGAAAGTTGCCTGAGATATACAGGAAGCTCACTACATAGGGGATGGAGATGAAGATTCCGCAGCCCGTTTCAGAGGACCGGATTAAGGGAAAAAGCGCCATTCTGGGAAACATCATGGCCGTCAGAGTGGTGGCAGAGACTCTGAAGACGACCCTGGGTCCGAAGGGCATGGATAAGATGATCCTCACAGGATCCAAGGAAGTTGCCATCACCGACCGCGGAGCCTCTATCCTATCCCTGATTGATATCCGGCATCCCGCCGCCAGAATGCTGGTTGAGGCAGCTAAGGCACAGGACACTGAGACAGGTGACGGCACAACAAGCGTAGTTGTCCTTGCCGGAGAGCTTTTGAAAAAAGCCGAGGAACTCCTTATCCAGGGCCTTCATCCTGCCACAATAGTGGAGGGGTATAGGATAGCACTGGAAGAGGTTAAGAGGTATCTTGAAGAAGCCTCTCTGCCGGTGGAAGACGGAATGCTGCTGGATCTTGCGACAACCATGCTGATGGGCAAAGTGGGGGAGGACGAAGCCAGATATCTTGCAAAGATAGCGGTTGATGCCGTGAGGATAGCCGGGGATAAGGATAACGTTAAGGTTCTGCATCGACCCGGTGGAAGCGTAAAGGACACCCACCTGGTGAGGGGGATGATTATTGACCTGGGCAAGCGCGTTCATCCATCTATGCCCAAGAGGGTTGAGGGAGCCAGGATTCTGCTCGTGGATACCGAGTTCGCTGTACATGACGTGAACAATGCGAAGGTAGAGCTTATGGATCCTGCGAGGATGAGGGCTTTCAAAGAGTACAAGAGCAAGGTTCTCAGGGTCGCCGTGAACATGATAAAGGCATCCGGGGCCAATGTTGTGCTGTGTCAGAAAAACATCGAGGATCTTGCAATGTTTTTCCTAGCCCAGGAGGGCATCCTCGGGGTGAGGGACGTTGAAAAGGATGTCCTGGAGCTGCTCGCTAAGGCCACGGGGGGGAGGATAGTAAGCAATGTTAGGGACATAGATCCCGGGTCCCTGGGATATGCCGCCTTGGTGGAGGAGGGCAAAATCGGCCTGGAGGAAATTATGTACGTCACCGGATGCAGGAATCCTAAGGCGGCGGCAATCCTCGTTAGAGGGGGGTCTGAAAACACCGCCCTTGAGGTAAGCAAGAGACTTGAGAGCCTGATATCCACTTTAGAGCGGGTATTGAGGGATAAGAGATGCCTTCCGGGAGGAGGAGCATGCGAGGTTGAGCTGGCGCGGAGGCTGCGGACCTTCGCTCCCTCAGTAAAGGGCAAGCCTCAGCTGGCCGTCTTTGCCTTTGCGGATGCTTTAGAGGTCATCCCCCGTTACCTCGCCGCCAACGCAGGAATAGATCCCCTAATCTTGCTGCCAAGGCTCCGGGCTAAGCACGAGGCCGGAGGAGTTTCTTATGGCCTGGACCTGCGGGACAGGGAGGTTAAGGATGTCCGAAAAACTGGTATCTTGGAGTCCTTGCCGGCGAAAAAACACGCTATTATCTCGGCAAGTGAGCTGGCAGAGATGATCCTGAAAATAGATGAAGTACTCTTTGCCAGAGGATTAGAGAAGGAAAGTCCGGCTCCACAGCCGTCTGTTCAAGCCCCATCCACACCTCCTGAGGCCATGGATTTCCCGGCTAAAGGCGGTAAAATCGACTTCAAGCAGCTGATGATGTGAGCATGCGGTAATGAGGATGTCTTTAATTTTTTAATTCGGTTCCTCAACTAGTTTCTCCAGCTCTTTAATCCTCTCGTTTATCCATGTCCATTTCTCTACGAAGGTTAATTCCTCCCACCTTTTAGGTTTTTTAAGGCTCTGCATAGAAATCCTCTAATTCTGACCCTCCCGGAAAGGTATAAAAGCTTTATTTTTCCAGGTTTGAAACGTATCATGGAAAATTCCTCTCAAGGAGAGGGTTATCCAGAGGGGTTTATAAGAAAACTTTTTATGATTAATTTTCTACTGTAAGAGCAGGAGGGAGATAACCATGGACGGCATCAGAGAGATCGAGGAATTCCTGGGGAAGAGTCTTAGGGGGAAACCCAGTTTTGTCTACTTTAAAGGCGTGTCAACGGAGTCCATGGGGATGAGTCAAATAGTAAAAGGCATCCTGGAGAGGCGCCATGATATCAAGCTCAACTTGAATATAGAGGAGATAGATATCTATGGAGGAGACAGGTATCGCTCAGAAAAGGCGGGTGAGCTCTGCAGGGGTTACGGGGCGGCCATAGGTACAAAGAAGGCCCCTCTCATCGTGGCCTTTGATCCTGAGGGCAGGATCCATAAGACTGCTAGCTTAGAAACCCTCCAGAAACCTTATCAGGGCGCAGTGGAGGCTTTATTGGAGGAGCTCCTGCACATGGGGGGTTAGGCCATGCCCGGGGATGATGTGGTGGAAAACGGCGACACAGTCAAGGTCCACTACACCGGAAGCTGTGACGGCAGAGTCTTCGACACTACATATGAGGAGATTGCAAAGGAGGAGGGGATATTTGATAAGAGAAAGGATTACAACCCCATAGAGATCCTAGTTGGAGCGGGGGCTGTGGTCAAGGGCCTCGACGAGGCCCTGCCTGGTATGAGGCTAATGGAGGAGAGGGAAGTCGTGGTAAAGCCAGACAAAGGATTCAAAGACCCTAATCATCCGCTGTATGGTAAAACCCTGAACTTTAGGATAAAGGTCGTGGAAATATTCAAGGCCTATTACGACGTTAGGGTGTATGTTTAATAACAAATGGACCGTTGTTTTTGCTCTGGTATTTCTTATTCATGTCCATCTCCTGCCTCCAGTTCTTGGAGAGGAAGATCAGGTTGTTACCGAGGAGGAAATCTCAGAGCTACTGAGCAGCCTCAACAGCTGGGATAGGGTGGCAAAGGTGCTCCCCTGGTACGAGGGGAAAACTGCTGAGGTACAGGCGGTTAAAGATGAGGTTATAATTCAGTCCGCAAGGTTCATCGTGGTAAACGGGACCATCGAGAGATGCTATGTTTGTAGTCCAAGGGTTGTGGTGAGGATTGACTCCCGGAGGGTGCCCCTCGTCATAAGGCACATTGAGGCCAGAAGCATACCTAGGCTGATATACGATGCCACAAAGGCATGGTTCAGGGTTGTTTTCCGCGAATCAACGGGGACATACAGTGATAGAGCTCCTCGTTTTCACCTAACAAACCAGGAGGTCGAGGCGATTCTTAATAGCATCAACACATGGGAAGATGTGAAGCCGATTCTGCGGAGAAATGAGGGAAGAGTCAGCAGTGTCAGCATCGTGTCGGATGGCGAAGTCTATCAAAGGGCAAAGTTCAGGGTTTCCGGGGGCCGGATAAGGCGCTGCACGTTCTGCATCTCTGACGTGGACGTGAGAATAGATGCAGCCCATGTCCAGGAAATAATAGACCATATTGAAAACCGGGACAAAGAAGGATTATTCAGGGACGCTTCCAAGGCCTGGTTCAGGGTCGGATTAAAAGGGATGACAAAGATTGTATACAGGTATTTTTATTCTCTGTAGAGACGCACGTCCCGCTTGGGGTAGGGGATTTCGATGTTCTCCTCGGCGAACCTGCGGTATATCTCGGAGTTTATGGAGTGAATGGTTCTTCCCTTTAGACGCGGGTCGTTGACCCAGCACAGTAACTCAAAGTTCAGGGCAGAGTCTCCGAAGGTCCGGAATCTTACTCTTGGCTCTGGTCTGGGGACGACATTTTCCTCTTTGTTGGCTATGTCAAGAAGGATCTCTTGGACCCGGTTAATGTCGCTGCCATAGCCCACCCCTATGGGCACTCTGATACGGAATCTCGGGATGGGGGCACTCTCGTTGACTATCTTGGTGTTGGCTATTATAGAGTTAGGGATGCTGATTAAGATATCGTCTCTCGTCTTTATCCGGGTGCTCCTCACGCCTATGTCGACGACCTCGCCGCGCTCCCCTGAGTCAAGGATTATATAGTCACCTATCTTGTAGGGCCTGTCCACGAAAACACTTATTCCTCCGAAGAAGTTCGCTATGGTGTCTTTTGCGGCAAAGGCTACGGCGAATCCGGCAATTCCGGCGGTGGCGAGTAGGGGGGTTATGTCAACCCGCCAGATAGACAGGAATATCATGCCCGCGACGACGATTATGAGTATCTTGCCGATGTTCTCGAAGAGAGGGAGCAGCTCCTTTCCGAGGCCTGTAACATCGCTTATCCGGCTTCCGATCTCGTCTATCAGGAAGCGGCTCAGCTTGAATATGACGGTTCCCCAGATGAGGAGGATGGCCGATTTCAGGATGCCTGTGACGAAGAAATTTATCTTCTCTGATGGAGCTATGAAAGCCGTGGCCAGTATTCCGCCTGTGATCACTATGGTCTTGTACACTGGCTTGTGAAGGGTGTTGATCAGTCTCTCATCTATCTCAGTCTTGGTCCTGGCTGCCAGGTCTTTCAGGAGCTTCTTGAAAAATGCGTCGGCGACCTTGCCTATTACCAAAAATATGGTGAACACAACGGCCGCGTTAACGTAGGATGAATCTGTTATCTGAAGCATTGAGAGCTCTAACTGCATGAAATCACCTCGTAAAATAAGGTTCCCTCCGCATAACAGCCTTCATGAAGAGCTCCCTGATTCGATTGTCATCAGCGCCAGCCCGCATCTCCTTGAGGAAATCCACAAGGTTGTCCTGGCGCATTAGGCAGGGCTTGAACTTTCCATCTGCGGTGACGCGGAGCCGGGTGCAGTGGGCGCAGAATTCCGTGTTATGCATGGGCTTAATTACCTCCACCTGGGCGCCGTTAAGGGTGTATTTTTTCCTGCCCTGCATGTGCTTCCTCACCCTGACGTTCCTGGCTTTATCCGCTATCTCCTCCTCTATCCTATCAAGGTCAAAGTAGTACTTATGAAAGAATTCTTTATCACTGTCCACGAGTTCTATGAGTTGGAGTACAACCCCGTTTCTCGAGTATGTTTTAATCATTTCCTGGATCTCGTCGTCGTTTATCCCCTTCATAACCACCATATTGAGCTTGATAGGATCCAGTCCAACACGCACAGCTTCGTCTATGCCTGCGATAACTTTCTCCAGCTTACCTCCCCTGGTTATCATTGAAAAAACATCTGGTCTAAGGGTGTCGAGGCTGATGTTAACCCTATTTAATCCCGCCTCTTTAAGCCTCTCAGCGTATTCCTGCAGAAAAACACCGTTGGTGGTCATGGAGACATCGCTGATCCCCTCAACGCCCGCTATTCCCTCAACGATGTCGCATACATCGCCGCGAATCAACGGCTCACCACCGGTTATTTTTACTTTTTTAACACCCAGTCCTGATGCTATCCTAACTATCCTGCTTATCTCCTGGGGTGTCATTTCTCTGCTGCTTTCCCCGAAAACCCCCTCCCTGTGGCAGTAGATGCAGTTGAGGTTGCATCGCTGAGTTATAGAGATGCGCATACTGGTCAACGGTCTGCCGAAGCTATCGGATATCATCCTCGTCCACCCTTATCCTAAGCTCCACCACATCACCCGCTTTCACTTCGGCCTTTTTTAGAGACGAAATCATTCCCAGGACGGATTTGGCGATGAATCCCTGAACAAAGCTGCCCACGGGGATGTCTGAGTCTCCCACCTTGATCTCTACTTTTCTACCAGCCTTTATGACGACGCAGTCCTTGAAGGATTTCTCCCCCCTAGATATAGCCTCGGCCATCTCCGCGCATCCTTTAAAGCCGCAGTCGCCGCAGTCCAGTCCCGGAAGTCTTTTCAATACGTCTTCAGGTTCCAAGGTCATTCCCTCACGTGCTTCACGATATGGCCGGCCTCCTTCAGGATAATTTCTAGGCCGGTCCTAACAGCATCAGGGGATCCGGGGAGGGCGAAAACCGCTATGTCGCCGCAAATCCCCGCTGTCGCCCTGCTCAGCAAAGCCGCGCTTCCCAGCTCCTCAAAGCTTATCTTCCTGAACAGCTCACCGAAGCCGTCAAGCTTCTTATCGAAAACACTCTCCAGGGCCTCTATTGTCACGTCTTTCCAGCCAATACCAGTTCCCCCGGTGGTAACTACTATGTCAGGGGCATAAGTGGCGGCGATATAGTCAAGGGTCTCCACTATTATCCCCTCGTGATCTGGGATGATGGTGTAAAACACGACCTCGTTTCCGGACTCTTTAAGCCCGTCTATGATGAGTTTCCCTGAAACATCCTCGGTTTCATCGAGGCTCTTGTTTTGGCTCCATAAATAATCGTATTTAGAGTCTGAGACCGTTATCACAGCCGCCCGCAGGGCCTTAGGGGCCTCTGCCTTATGTTTCTCGGTTGTTTCTCCCATGATTATCCTTTCCTCTTCTCCAGAACCCTTATCTCCCTGATCTCTGTTTCCGGATACTGTCCTCTCTCGTCCTTCTCCACCGCCTTAACCATGTCCCATATTGTTAGAAGGGCAGCGGCTACCCCTGTGATGGCCTCCATCTCGACACCGGTTTTCCCCATGCTCCGTACCTCGACCTCAGCCGCGATCTCATCGTCGTCGAAGCTGAAGTCCACATCCACGCCTGTTATGAGCAGGGGGTGGCAGAGGGGAATGATATCGGGGGTTTTCTTCACCGCCTGTACAGCGGCTATCTGAGCGGTTGTCAGGACGTTTCCCTTCTCAATTTTCCCGGTCCTCACGAGCTCGACGGTTTCTCTTCGAAGCCTTATAGCGCCCCTGGCCCGGGCTATCCGTCTCACGTCCCTTTTCTCCCCCACCTCAACCATCCTCACCCCCCTCTCTCCAGCATGAGTAAGCTTCATGGCCCTCACTTCCACCTATGTGAAAAGTAGGTATATGGATATTTAAAACTTTACCTGAATTTAGGACGGAGGGAGAGCTTCCTGGGAAGGGGAAGCCTTCTGAAGGGCTTTCCCTCGGTTTCTTGTTTTATCCTCTCCACGAGGGATTTTTTGTCAAGCTTCACTTGCCGTCCCTTCTCTCTCCGTATTCTAACACTGAGCTCGCCGCTTTCGATTTCCTTGGAACCCACGACCACGATATAGGGCACCCACTCTTTCTCCGCCTCTCTGATCTTCCGCTGAAGGGTCCTGTCTTCGTCGTCCAGGTCCGCCCTTATCTTCTCTTTCTCCAGGTCCTCAAGGAGCTTTTCACAGTACTCGAGATGATCCTTGGCGACGGGCACTATTCTAACCTGAACCGGAGAAAGCCAGAGAGGCAGCATGGGCTTCTCACCTCTTTGGGCCCGCATTCCCTGAACCTCCAGAAGGGCATATAGGTTCCTGTCGATGCCACCAGATATGCTTGCGTGGAGCATCACAGGGTACTTGGCCTCGCCGTCTTCGTCGATGTACTTTATGTCGAACCTCTTAGTGTTCTCCACGTCCACCTGCACAGTGGACAGGGTGGCGGCCTTATTCAATGCATCGTTAACGCTGAACTCGAATTTCATGACGAAGTAGAAGAAGCGCTTGTCCCACAGCTCCACGAGGATGGGCTTATCCACAAGCTCCGCCAGCTGTTTAATGAAGTCTTCATTCTCATGGTAGAAGTCTTTGACCAGCCTCATAGCCACGTCGTATTCCAGTTCCAAGTCACTCATCCATCTCATGCTCAGCTTGTACTGGTTGATGAACTCCTCCTTGGCCTGCTCCATGTCCCTGCAGAGAGTGTGCATATCCGGCATGGTGAAGGTGCGTAGACGCTTCAACCCCGCCAGTTCACCCCGCTGCTCCCTGCGGAAAGAGTAATGGGTGAGTTCATAGAGCTTTAACGGGAGATTCTTATAAGAGATGGTCATGTCGTGTTTCATGAGGTACTGCCCGAAGCAGGCAGCAAATCGCAGGAAATACTCCCTGTCCTCGCTCTTCACGATATACTGCCTAGCGGGGAATCTGTCAAGATAACTTCTGAGCTGCGGATGGTCCAGGGAGTACATAATAGGGGTCTCCACCTGCATTGCACCGTAATCAAGGAGGATGTTGGTCACGTGCTCCTCCAGAAGTTTCTTTATGAGGTTTCCCTTTGGATACCATCGCAGATTACCCGGGTCGCTGCCCGGCTCATAATCCACGAGCTCGTGCTCTTTCATCAGTCTTATATGGGGGGGCTCCCGATTCATCAAGCGCGTGCCCGAGGTCTCGTACTCATAGAAGATCTTCAGACTGGGAAACGGGGAAAAATCGAATTCATCGGCAGGTATCAACTTCCCATCATGAAGGACATACCATTTAGACCGAAGTTTTTTCTCGGCTTTAAGGGCCTTAGAGACCTTCTCTTTTTCCTCTCCAACGATGACCCCTCTGGAGAGCTCTGACAGGGGGTGACCCTTGCATCGGATCTCGAAGCTCTTATACCATCCGAAGGGGGCTCGCATCACCTCATAGCCTTTTTTCGCGAGCTCTGCCTCAATCCCCTTTAAAACGATAGTTGCCGTCTTAGGGGACGACAGGGAGGAACTCAGATGAGCGTAGGGATAAACAACTATCCTCTCGGCGCCTACTTTTTTGTATACGTCCTCTATCTCCTCGGCGGCCAACTTAGCCGCCCTCAAGGGATCGTCTCCGTCGCCTTCTTCCACGGCGATAAAAGCCACGAGGGCTTCTTTGAATTCTCCTTCTCTCTGACCTTCCTCTACTTCCTCAGCCACCCTTGTCTTGCTCTTGGCCTCGTATCTCATGTAGTCCGCATGTATCAGGAGAATCTTCATGCACAGCACCTTAAGGAAACATGAATATAAAGGTTTTCTGATATTACTTATTATGCTTCACAGAAAAGCCATTTCTCTGAGCACATCCCGGGCCACTCAGTTCATCGACATCACTGGAGAAGTTGAGAAGGCTCTGCGGGAATCAGGAATTAAAGAGGGGATAGCAACTGTCTACACGAGACACACAACAACCGCAGTATTCGTAAACGAGGGTGAATCAGGTCTCCTACGGGACTATAAACGCCTTCTGAGCCTTGTGCCTGAGGGCGCTGGCTATGAGCACGACAGAATCGACAGAAACGCTCACGCCCATTTAAGGGCCGTGCTTCTTGGAGGCAGTGTGGCCATACCCGTGGTAAACGGGGGATTGGACCTTGGCACATGGCAGCGGGTATTCTTTGCAGAACTCGACGGCCCCAGGCAGAGGAGAGTGGTTGTTCAGGTTATCGGGGAATAATCTGCGAAGCTTTTTAATGTGCTGAACGGAAATCCTTAACTGTTCAGAGCAGAGCACAGGAAAATGAAGGTCATCCGAGACTCGATCCATGGCGACGTTTTTCTGGACGAAACAGAGCTTAGAATAGTTGATACCCTGGAGTTTCAGAGACTCCGCAGGGTGAAGCAGCTTGGGATGACCTATCTCGTTTATCCCAGTGCCAACCACACAAGATTCGAGCATGCTTTAGGAGCATTAGACCTGGCAGGCAGGCTCTCCGACAATTTACACCTGAATGAAGAGGAAAAAAAGAAGCTGCGACTCGCCGCTCTCCTGCATGACACGGGCCATGGACCCCTCTCCCATACATCAGAGGAGCTCCTGAGGCGCTACCTCGGCGTTGGCCATGAGGAGACCACCCGCAGGGTCATAGAGGACTCTGAGGTAACGGAGGTTCTAGAGGAGGGAGGTGTTGACCCCAGGGAGATAGTCGCAATACTGGCTGGTAAAAGAGGATACCTCAGCAAAGCCATCGCCAGCGAGTACGACGTCGATAGAATGGATTTCCTTGTAAGGGACGCCCATCACACAGGGGTTGCCTATGGAGTTATAGACCTAGACAGATTACTCAACACTCTGCGGGTCCACGATGAGGACCTGGTGGTAGAAGAAGGGGGACTGAAGGCTGTGGAGGCCCTACTAGTGGCTCGGTTTCTGATGACCCCAACGGTTTACCTCCATCACACCAGCAGAATAGCAGATGCCATGTTTCTGAAGGCCACAGAGAAAGCGATAGAGGAGGGCCTCCTTAACAAGGAGTTGTTGTACAGAATGGACGACTACCAAATGCATAACCTCTTCAGGAGCGCCAGGGGATATGTGGGGGAGATAGGGGAGAGATTCGATAGACGTGAGCTATTCAAGAAGGCATACTCAAAACCCCTGCCCGAGTTTGAAGAGGAATCTCGTGAATGGATCTACGAACTCAGAAGAAACCTTACACGATGGAGGAGAATAGAAGAGGAGCTGGCCTCTGAGCTGGGCCTGGAGGAGGGGTACGTCCTCCTGGACTTGCCGCCATTCAAAGAGTATCGTGAGATAACGGGTAAAGTTGTAATAAATGGTGAGCTGAAGCGG
>JALUUU010000071.1 GCA_027021185.1 archaeon
CTCCCCCTTTTCTCCGGTGCTGATCCTCCAGGCGTCCATGACATCGAGGACGAAGATCTTGCCGTCTCCGTAGTTCCCGGTGCTGTTGGCCCCCCGGATGGCCTCCACCACAGCCTCTTTCTCATGGTCCTCCACGACGATGGAGAAAAGCTGCTTGGGGAGATACTGCATGAGGACGTCGTCCTCACCCTCCGAGGACTGGTAGCGGAGACCCCGCTGCCTGCCCCGGCCGTATACTCTAAGGGAGGTGTACCCCCGCACCCCTGCTTTCCTCAGGGCGTCTTTCGTCTCTTTTACCTTGCCGGATCTTACGATGGCGATTATTTCCTTCATTTCATCCCCCGCAACAGTTAGAAATTGATTAAACCGTGTATCGGAAGAGCGCTATAGAGGTATAAAAAGGTATTTAAGAAGCAATCATACGCCTTATTAAAAAATAAGAACTAATAATATAGGATATGGAGCAACCACGACCTAATATGAACTAATAAAATAAAAAAAGACCGAATAAGGGCTTTCTTTTTTATGTACGGATTCGGGGTTCTAAAGGGCTTCTTCCCCGTGCTCCTCTGTCCTTATCCGCATGGAGTCGCTTATAGGCGATACGAAGATCTTGCCGTCCCCTATCTCCCGGGTCTGGTTGGCCTTCACGATGGCGTCTACTGCCGCGTCCAGGTCCTTATCCCTCACCACCAGGGTAAGCATCTTCTTGGGGAGGAACCTTATCCCCGGGGACTCTTCCATGCCTTCCCCTGATTTCTCGGCGTACCTGAGGCCGCTCTGCCGCCCCTTGCCCTCGACGTTGCACAGGTGCATGGCGGGGAAGCCGGCTTTGAGGAGGGCTTCCTTGGTGGCGTCCACCCGCTCCCTGCGGATTATTGCCAGGACTTCCTTCATAGGCCCTCTTCCCCGGTCCTTATGGTGTAGGCCGTCTCCACGGGGGAGACAAAGATCTTGCCGTCCCCGTAGTTCCCCGTCTTAGCCGCCTTGGCGATGGCGTCCATGGCCTTGGAGGCGTCTTTCTCCTCCACCACAACCATCACCATGGTCTTCGCCAGCTCGTCGTATACGGTGTTCCCCACCTGTATCCCCCGCTGCTTCCCCCTGCCGAGGACGTCCATCTTGGTCATGGCCGGGAACCCTGCCTTCTCCAGGCTCTCCACCACTTCGCCTGTCTTCTCGGGCCTTATTATCGCCCGCAGCATTACCATACTCACGTCAGCACCTCCTTCCTAAACTCCTCTAAGCCAAGCCTCTCTATCAGCCTGCCCATGCGCTCGCCGGGCTTGGCGGTTATGCTGTAGTAGTTTATTATCCTCTCCGCCAGGTCCAGGACCTCTTCCTTGGACTCCACGCTGGTGAGGACGTCCCCTATCCTGGGGCGCATCCCCGCTGTGCCCCCTACCAGCACCTTGAAGCCCTTCTTCACCCCGATGACCCCGAAATCTACCACGGCCGACTCCGCGCAGGAGTTGGGGCAGCCGCTCACCGCTATCTTGAACTTGGCGGGCAGGGTCATGCCCTGGTATCGCTTGTCCAGCTCCAGGGCCAGGGATAAAGAGTCCTGGGCCCCCATCTTGCAGGCGGCCGTGCCGGGGCAGGCCTTGATGCTTCTGACGACGCTCCCCGAGGCCGTGGCCAGGGGAATGCCCAGCTCCTCCACCGCCGAGTTTATGTTGTCCCTGGTGAAGCCCACTATGGCGATGCGCTGGGCGTTGGTGAGCTTTATCAGGGTCTTGTACTTCTCTGCCACGTCGGCGACCCGGCGCAGAGTGTCAGGGCTCACCAACCCCGTGGGGGTGCTTGGCACTATGGCATAGCCCCCGCCTTCCTTCTGGGGTATGGCCTCTCTAGGCACGCTGGGCATCTGATGGGAGTAGTCCACTTTCCAACCCTCCATTAGAACCGGCATCACAACACCTCCTCTGTTACGACATTGGTGGGGCACCCGTCCCCCTTTCCTTCACGGCATCCGCATGCCTGCGTTGCCGTTGCCCTGGGATTCCCATCCATCTATCAGTCTCCTTTTTCTTTGTCTTGGGCTGGGTTGGGGTATAAATAAAGGTATTTGAGAAAAATTCATGCGCGGTGTGAAAAGTTAACACGGGTTGCTATGAGTTAGGAAATGTGCATACCTTAAGTATGGTTTCAGGGGGTGGGTAATTATTATCAAGGAGTTACATCCATATTTTAACTGTGGGATAACTGCGCCATGCCGGGGGCACCGAAAATTAAAAATTACTTTTTGCACAAGAGTAATTTAGGAGGGGATTAAGGAGGGCATGGGATAATGCGTAAGGGGTACTTGATAGTAGCATTTTTCCTTCTTTCCATGGGCTACGAGTACGGGATGCACGTCGTCATAGAAGACAAAGACTTCCTATCCATAATCCCTTCTGTCCTCTACTACGGCGCCATAGTGGTGCCCTTCCTGCTGTGGTCTCTCTCCAGGATCGAGGAGAAAGAGAGGGAGCTGCTGAGGAGGGATAGGGCGCTGAAGAGCTTCATCGAGTCCACCAGGGACGCTGTCTTCGAGGTGGACTCCAGGGGCTACTTCACCTTTATGAACCAGGCGGGGGCGGAGATGTGCGCCTTGTCCTCCCCTGAGGAGGTCATCGGGAGGCACGCCACGGAGTTCTGGGCTGACCCCAAAGACAGGGAGGTCTACCTCAAGGAGCTCCTGGAGAAGGGGTCTGTGAGGCAGTACCGCATGCGGGCGAGAAGGGCCAACGGGGAGCTGGCCTACTGGGAGCTCACCAGCAACGTCCTGAGGGATGAGGAAGGCAGCTTCGCCGGCATCAGGGGGATATGCAGGGACATAACCGAGCGGATAGAGCTGGAGGAGAAGCTCAAGGGGCTTACCAGCGAGCTGGAAAACAAGGTGAGGGAGCGGACGGAGGAGCTGCGGAGATCCAGGGAGGCCCTCAAGAAGAGGGGTGAGAGGCTGGAGATTCTGAACAACATGGTATCCATCATAAGCAGGGAGCTGGACTACGACAGGGTTCTCAGGCTGGCGGCTGACAAGGCCCTGGAGCTCCTGGACGCGGAGACCGTGGCCGTGCCCATAATAAGCGAGGACGGCTCGACCATAACCTACCCCGCGGCCGCCGGGAAGCACG
>JALUUU010000072.1 GCA_027021185.1 archaeon
GGTTCTTGACGAGGAGGCCAGGTTCTACGTGGAAAGGATAAAGAAGAACACGGAGATGATGGACGACCTTATATCTGACCTGCTGGAGCTCTCCAGGGTGGGAAGGATCCGGCAGCCCATGGAGGAGATAGACCTCAACGCCCTTCTGCGGAGCCTCTGCCAGGAGAGCGTTTATAAGTATAAGGGTCTGAGAATCGAGGTCGAGGAAATGCCCATAATAAAGGGGGAGAAGAACAGGATAATCCAGGTCTTCAGCAACCTTATAGATAACGCAGCCAAGTACATGGGCAAGCAGCGGAAGCCCCTGGTCCAGGTGGGCTGTGAAGCCCACGGGGAGATGTGGCGGTTCCACGTCCGGGACAACGGCCCCGGTGTTCCCGCGGAGTACCTGGATAAGGTGTTTCAGCCGTTTTACAGGGGGCCCCATGAAAACACCGGTGAGATCGAGGGCACCGGGCTGGGGCTCGCCATTGCCAAGAAAATCGTGGAGTACCATGGGGGGCGTATCTGGATGGAGAGCAGGCCGGGGAGGGGGAGCGTCGTCTATTTCACCCTGCCGAGATAGTTTCGGGTCCTGGATAGTTTCAGCATCCGAATCTGGTTTTGAATAATAACCTATTTATTACCCCATGGCCCGTGGAATTGAAAGAGGTCGTCTATTGATGAGAGAGATAGATATACTGTTAGCCGAGGACAACGTCGACCATGTTTTCCTCATCAAGAAAGCCTTCGCCAGGATACGTGACAATGGGTTTAAATATAACCTGGATATAGTTAGTGACGGCGAGGAGGCCTTAAAATACGTTAAAAACAAGGGGGAGTACGCCGGTAAACCGAGGCCTGATTTAATCCTTCTCGACCTGAAAATGCCTAAAAAGGATGGGTTCGATGTGTTGAGAGAGCTCAAAGGTGAGCCGCAGTATAGAACAATTCCAGTTGTCGTTTTGACATCCTCAACCGACGAGAAAGACGTTGTTAAGTCATACGCCCTAGGGAGCAACCTTTACATTACCAAGCCTCTGAGGTTCGAGAGATTCTTGAAGAAAGTTATGAGCATTCCGACTTGCTGGTGCAAGGTGGCGACTCTCCCGCCGAAAAACTACGGGTGGGATGGGGGTGAATCCCAGGAGGATACTCCTAGCTGATGACAACGAGGACCATGTTTTCCTGCTGAGAAAGATCCTTGATGAGAAATTCGAGGTTGATATTGCTCGTAGCGGGAGAGAGGCTCTGAGGAGGATAAGGGAGGGGGGATACGACCTGGTGTTATTGGACTACATGCTCCCGGACATGAGCGGCCTGGACGTTCTTAACGAGATAGCCTCCTGGAACAACGGCGTCCCAGTGATAATGATAACCGGGCAGGGATCCGAGGACGTGGCCGTCAAGGCCCTCACCACCGGCGCCATTGACTACATAATAAAATCCGATAGCTTCCACAAGGGGATCCTGAGCTGCATCGAGAAGAGCCTGGAGAAATACGAGCTTCAGCAAGAGGTGAAGAAGACAAAGGAGTACCTTCAGCGCCTGGTAGAGTCAGCTCCCATGTGCATTATAACCACAGACCTCCAGGGGCGCATAGTGAGCTTTAACAGGCACGCCGAGGAGGTGTACGGCTACAGGGCGGAGGAGGTACTTGGGAAGCATGCCCGGATCCTGCAGCCGGAGGAGGTGGAGGAAGGAGTCAGCAGGGAGATTTTCAACGCAATATTCTCTGGGAAAAGCTGGGAGGGTGAGCTCCTGAATAAACGCAAAAACGGCGAGGTGTTTCCGATCTATATAAGGGCCAGGGAGATCCTGGACGAGAAAGGAGACCCGGTAGGGATGCTGAGCCTGGCCTTCGACATATCTGAGAAGAAAAGACTCGAGGAGCGGCTCAGGGAGTATTCTCAGGAGCTCGAGCGCAAGGTGGAGGAGCGCACCCGGGAGCTCATGGAGAGTGAGAGAAGGTATAGGGATCTCTTCGAGTCCACCCAGGACGCCGTTTATCGCTCGGACGAGAACTCTGTCTTCGTATCCATGAATCAGGCGGGGGCGGAGATGTTCGGCTTCTCCTCGCCCTCAGAGATCATAGGCAGGTCGGTCCTTGATTTCTGGGTTAACCCCGGGGACAGGGAGGCCTTCCTCAGGGAGCTGGAGAAGAAGGGCTCTGTTAAGGGGTATCTCATCCGAGCCAGGAAGCGGGACGGCGAAGTGTTTTATCTTGAGGCGTCTAGCAGGATCCTGAGAGACGAGGAGGGGAACTTTAAGGGGATAGAGGGCATCCTCAGGGACATCACTGAGAGGAAGAGGATGGAGGCCGCCCTCCGGGAGTACTCCGAGCTCCTTGAGGAGAGGGTGGAGGAGCGCACCCGGGAGCTGGTGGAGTCCAACAGGCTGAAGGACCTCTTCGCCGATATTATGCGCCACGATCTGCTTAACCCCATAGGAGTTATTAGGAACTACGCGGAGCTCCTGGTGGAGGATGAGGAAAGTGAGGACAAGAAGAAGGACCTCTGGGCCATTATCAGGATCGCCGAGAAGCTTATCTCCATGATAGATGACGCCAGCAAATACGAGATGCTCATCAACATCGAGGACCTTGAGTTTAAGGAGAAAGACCTGGCGGAGGTCTTCAGGGATGTCATAGCCCAGTACGTGCCCCTGGCCAGGGAGAAAGGGATAAAGGTGGATTTCCAACCTGGGCAAGGCTATGAGGCGCGGGTCCACTTCACCATAGAGGATGCCTTCGCTAATCTCCTGAGCAATGCCATCAAATACAGCCCCCCAGACACCGTCGTCACCATCGACATCCAGGACAAGGGAGGCCACTACCTCGTGAGCGTGGCGGATCAGGGAGAGGGTGTCCCTGACGAGTACAAGGCCTTGATCTTTGAGAGATTCAGGCGGGGGGGAAAGACGGGGGTTAAAGGCACCGGGCTGGGCCTCGCCATAGTGAAGAGGATAGTTGATGTCCACCGGGGCAGGGTGTGGGTGGAGGATAACCCGGGGGGCGGAAGTATTTTTTACGTGGAGCTACCCAAGAGGTAACTGATGATCTGCAGGGATGTTAGGCTGGCGGCGGATAGGATAGCCAGGATGGAGGTCCGCGGGGCCGGGAAAATTGCTCGATGC
>JALUUU010000073.1 GCA_027021185.1 archaeon
GTCGTTAAGGTGAAGCTCACCGGCGCCTGCGGAACATGCCCGATGTCCCAGATGACCCTCAAGCTCGGGGTCGAAGCCGTCATCCGGGAGAACATTCCCGAGGTCAAGCGGGTGGAAACCGTATAACATTCTATGCGGGAAAAGCTGAAAGACGCCATCTGCGACCTAAGGTATCTTCTGGAACGAGGATACAAGCGAAAGGCAGCCGTCGACTACGTGGCCAACAGGTACCGCCTTCCCTCAGAGGACAGGAACCTCCTGCAGAGGGCTGTTTATCCCAGGGGAGAAGCCGCTGAGCACCGGCGGAAGCTCGTTGAGCCCCGGGACATAAGGGGGGAGGAGGTGCTAATAGACGGATACAACGTCTTGATAACCGTGGAGGCCCTCCTCCAGGGGAAAACCCTGGTGATGTGCGACGACGGCTACCTCCGAGACACCTCCGCCGTCTACGGCAGATACAGGATAGACGACGCCACCCTCAACGCCCTGGACGCTGTACTGAGGGTTATGGAGGACCACTCCCTCCGCCCTGTCTTCGTATTCGACTCCCAGGTCAGCCGGAGCGGAGAGCTCTGCGGGCTGATCAGGAACAGGCTGAGGGAGCGCGGGCTGGAGGGCGACGCCCGCACCTCGGCGAAGGCCGATAGAACCCTCAAGAGGAGCGGGGCGGAAAAAGTAATATCCACCAGCGACACCGCAGTCATCAAGAAAGCCAGAAGAATCCTGGACCTGCCATCCCACATAGCAGGGGATAAGGGAAAAATAATAAGTCTACCCTCCTGCGAAGACATATATCGTATCGTCTATGCTGAGGGCTCGTAGCCTAGCCAGGATAGGGCGGCAGCCTCCTAAGCTGCAGACCGCGGGTTCGAATCCCGCCGGGCCCGCTCATTCATCCTTTTTCCTTCATTCTATTCTGTGAAGCGCTACTTACAATAGCCAGCCAATTGTTCCTTTTGCCTGCTACCTAGCCTAGGAAGGGGGTCCGAAAAGATATAAAGCATGGGGAGCCTAAATTAATACGGTTCCACGGGGCGAGAGGGCGAAAACAGGCGGGGGAATGGGATAGGCCGATTATTTAATTGGCCTGCATAGTAACACGGCAAAATAAAGAGGTGATGAAATGACCGAGCTTAAGCAGGTGTATAAGTGCAACCTCTGCGGGAACATAGTGGAGGTGGTGCACGCGGGAGACGGCGAGCCGGTCTGCTGCGGCCAGCCCATGGAACTTCTCTCTGAGAAAACAGAGGGAGCCGGAGAAGAGAAACACATCCCTGTAATAGAGAAAACCGGCGCCGGTGTCGTGGTGAAGGTGGGCACAGTGCCCCACGTAATGGAGGATAAACACTACATAGAGTGGATAGAGCTCATCGCCGACAACACGGTCTACAGGAAATATCTCCAGCCGGGTGACAAGGCAGAGGCAGCTTTCGCGGTGGAGGCCGCTGAACTAACCGCTAGGGAATACTGCAACCTCCACGGCCTCTGGAAATCATAGCAACACCGGGGATCACAACACATGCGGAGACGCCGCAGGACATGGTAAGGGCAAGGGCTAAGGTGAAAGGGAAAGTAAAGGAAAGGTAATAAGGAAGCCCTGGAAACAAAATCTCAGTGGGAATGGCCAAGATACTCATCGTGGACGACGAGGAATCCTTCAGGATAGTTGTCAGGATGCTCCTGGAGAAGGAAAAACACGACATCCTGGACGCCGCCTCAGGGATGGAGGCCCTGGAGGTCATCGAGGAGGAGAAGCCTGAGCTGGTGCTCCTGGACGTGATGATGCCCGACATGACGGGGATGCAGGTCCTGGAGAAACTGAAGAAAACCCACCCCGAGATAGACGTCATAATGATCACCGCCTACGGGAGCCTTGAGAGGGCGGTGGAGGCCCTGAGGCTCGGGGCCTACGACTTCATCCAGAAACCCATGGACAACGAGGAGCTCCTGGCCTCCATAAACAGGTGCCTGGAGAGGCGCCGCCTGGACGAGGAGCTGAGACGGCTCAGAGAGCTAAACGAGCGCATAGTCCAGAAGATGAGCGAGGGCATAGTGATCCTGGACAGAGACGGCTCCATCACCTTCGCCAATCCCAAGGCAGAGGAGCTCCTAGGATACCCCAGGAATGGCCTCCCTGGAAAGACCTGGAGGGACCTGGTCTCCCCCGGAGACGAGAAACGATTCCAGGAAGGCCTCAAGGCCGGGAGGAAGGGGAGAGAGGGCAAATTCGAATGCGTCTTCCTCACCAGGGGGGGAGGGGAACTGCCGGTGATAGCCTCCATCACACCCCTCACAGAGGGGGGTAAGAGAAACGGGTTGCTGTGTTCCTTCCTGGACATTTCCGACCGGAAAAGAGCCGAGGACGAGATGCGGCGCAAGATGCTGAAGTACAGATTAGAGGAGGGGAACATCTACCTCGTAAAGGCCAGGGACGTGGACAAGGCCCTGGAGGTCTTCGCGGACCTCCTCAACGTCGGCTACGAGGGCATGGTCATATCCAGGAACCATCCCCGGGAGATAAAGGAGAGAATGGAGGCGGAGGAAGAGGTCCCCGTGGTATGGATAACGGAGGAGGAATACGGCAACGCCCTCCCGCCGCAGCTAATCCTCATCGAGAAGGAGATACGGGACTTCGCCGCCAGGAACAGGGTCGTCCTCCTGGACAGGCTCGACTACCTGGTAACAAGGCTGGGCTTCGAGAACGTGCTTAAGCTGGTGCAGAAGCTCAACGAGCTCTTCTACATCCGGAGGGGGATCCTGATCCTCTCAGTAGACCCCTCAACCCTCACCGAGCAGCAGCTGAGCCTCCTCGAGAAGGAGACCAAGGAGGTGGAGCTCAGGATTAAGCCGGGGATACCGGAGGAGCTGTACGAGATCCTCGAGTACGTCTACGAGGAGAACAAGAGAGGTAGGAAGCCCTACCACAGAGACGTGGCGGAGAAATTCGGGGTGACTAAGGTGACTGCCGTTAAGAGGCTTAAAACCCTGAAATCCATGGGGCTCCTAAGAGACGAGAAAAAGGGGCGGTACAAGGCCCTAGAGGTCACCGACCACGGGAGAGCCTTCTTCTAGTTTTAACCTTTCTT